>JBAXYP010000155.1:0-4995 GCA_041670725.1 Sphaerochaetaceae bacterium | reverse complement strand
CTTCTTCACAATGTCCGCTAATGGAGCGACAGCAGTCCTTGTAGGAATTCCACAGGAGCCTGTTCCGATTGATGTAAGTTATCTTCAAAAAAAGGGAATAACGCTCAAGACGGTTTTTAGGTATGTCAACGAATATCCAAAATCTCTTGCCCAAGTCGCATCTGGTAAGATTGATGTCAAGCCACTGATAAGCAAAGTGTTTCCGTTCGACAAGGCCGTAGCGGCTTATGAATTCGCGGCCGCAGGACACAATGATGTCGTGAAGGTTGTCATTGATTTGTAAGTTTCCAAACAATGCTTGGCGTTGAGACCCGTTACTGTGTCGACCATCTCAGAATTCTCTCTGTAGAAACAAATGATGCGTGCAAGCGAGGTACAAAAAGCGATATCACCCCAGCTTTTGTGATACCGATCATATGATGTATCGGCTATCATGCTGTCTTGGTGATATTCGTGGCTTCCCTGCTGTAAATAATCATCAAATCCTGCTTCTTTTCGCTGGAATTCTTTTTGATCGCCACGAATTTCCCATCGTAGCGCAATAACCAATAATGGTAACGACTGGATAGTAACTCCAATACTCTTTGAGAAATAGCGAACGGAAACCGCGTAAAAACCTCTCCCCTGCAATCGAAACATTCCTCGAGTCCCTTATTCGTGCGGCAGAACATAACAAAATTCGTTTTCTGCAAAATCATTTTCTTGTATAATGCTCCTCCAAGGAGTCCTTATGAGAAAACAGAAAATATTTTTAGTCACGGTATTGCTTGTCCTTTCCTCTATCGTTTCCGCATTGGATTTACAACCTGTCATCGACAGGGTACACCGGGACGGTCTTTATGATATGTATTTACGAAAACTCTCCACAACATCGACTCGCGTCGTGTCATACGGCGAATTGAAACACATCGTCGCCAAAGAAGGGTTCCATGTCGTTGTCGTCGGCGGATATTCGGGACTTGGATATCAAGATCCTGAAACCCTTACAAAACTTCTCCGGACCATGGTTGACCGCATTGGTGACAATACATTGTATGTACTAGGGGCGACAAGCGATGGAATTGGGATCGGATACACGGTCATTCCCGCAAGAGCAAAGGAAAACGGATTTCATAATGTCCGCATGGCGGGGATTGTCAGCAGGAATGCCGCCGAATGGGGAATCGCACCGCAGGACTATGTAGTTTTCGTCGACACCGATCCATATACATGGGATGTCATTGAAGACGGGAAAAGCCTGTATATCGGAATAGCCGCGGAGACTGGTCACGGAAAAGTCATCTATTTCCGCGGAGGAGAAACAAGCGGACACGAAATACAAGAAGCATGCGAGAAGGGTGTTGAAACATATCTTGTCATCACAAAAGGAACGGAGCCCAATTCCGAAAATGTAAGGAAAAAGAAGGCAAAAAATCCCGATTACATTACCGATGGGACCATCCAGTTCGTCAAAGATCAGGAACGATACCCTTCGTTGACCATCCTCAGATGAAACGAAAGAAACTCTAGCGAACTGACTCCACACGTACCTGCGGCAACAGAGCGAGAATTTCCTTTTGGGTCGCGAGAAACTCTGAGAACGCGCTCGCGCTACCGGCGCACAGGCCAAGTCTCAAAGCTTCTCTTGCGTCTCCTGTCGAGGAGAGTCCAGAAAGAAATCCCGCTACCATGGAGTCTCCGGCACCAATGGTATTCACTACCACTCCCTCGGGAGCATTCGCTTTCCACGTCTCTCCGGCCTCATCCACCAGAACGGCGCCTTCGGGTCCCAAGGAGACCAAGACATTCCGTGCTCCCATCTGATGAATCATTCTCGCATAGTAAACCGTATCGTTCGCACTACGAAGGGTGACGCCGAACAAATCCCCCAATTCCGTTTTGTTCGGCTTCACCATGAATGGACGTTCGGGAAGTACGTCGCGCAACGCATTTCCGGAGGCATCCACAACCACACGCACATTTATTTTGCGAAGATCTTGCAGAATCCGTTGGTATGTCACCTCGGGCATGCCGGATGCAAGGCTTCCCGAAAGCACGACGATATCGGAAGCGGTGACATTCTGCAATTTGGAAAGCAATGCGTCAAAGGCACCCTGGGAAACGGAGGGACCTTTTCCATTGATTTCCGTTTCTCCCGATGAACGCAACTTCACATTGATTCGGGTGAAGCCCGAATCCAGATGGATGAAATCGGTCGGGACCTGAACCTTTTTGAGCAATGAAAGGAGCAGGTCGCCGGTCTCGCCTGCGCAAAACCCGTAGGCGACGGTATCCAATCCAAGATTATGAAGAACGATAGACACGTTAATTCCTTTTCCTCCGGGAAGGATACGTTCGTCCGTCGCTCGGTTAAGTCTCCTTGTACCGAACTCTTTGACAGACACGATATAGTCAATTGATGGATTGCAGGTAACGGTGATGATCATTCTTCACTCCATAGACACAGGAAGGCCACGTTGTTGTGGCCCTCCCGAAGTATTTTTCTGAACGATTATTTTACTTCAGCCCAAAGTTCGTTCCAATGATCGAGCATCTTGTCCTTGTTCGTACCAAGATATGCATAGTCAAGATCTTTCAAACCAAGCACAGAAGAAGCGGGAAGATCGCTCGCCTTGCAATGTGCGTTTGAGCCACGACCGGCAAGATCGGCGCGCATATTCTGGAACTCAACGGAACCGAGCATGTCAATCATCGCTTGTGCCGCAGTGAGATTGGGAGCACCCTTCGCAATGGCGGCTCCACCAGGCATCGCCGTGTTTCCTTCCTCCATGTACACGATCTTCATTGTCGCCCCACCACCGGCAATAATGCCCGCCGGCGTTGATTCATAGGACAAGCCGACGGCATATTCGCCTTCGTTGACCAAATTATATACGTCCTTCGACGAGTTGGTCTTAAAAGACTGAGCCATCAGCTTCTTGACATAATCCCATCCCTTCTGATCATCAAACGAATCCCCCATCGTCGCGAGAATCGTCTGGAGTTGTCTCCATCCTGACGAGGAAGCCGCGGGATCAGCGAGAATGATTTTCCCTTTCAATTGAGGCTGGAGAAGATCTTCGTACCCTTTGACGGTTACCCCCAACTCTTGCAGAATGTCGGGATTCACCACAAGGCACATCACCTGTACATCATAGAAAGAATAGTATCCCGATGGATCGTGAAATTCCTGATCCCCATCCAATCTGGAAGTGTATGGTTGCAGGATGTCATGGTATTTTGTACCATCAGCGGCAAACATGCCCCCGATCACGACATCGGCTCCGCTTGTCTCATCGCTTCGGATCTTTGTCGCAAGTGTTCCGACGGAATCCGCTACGATTTCCACTTTGCATTTCGGATACACCTGGTTCCAAAGTTTCAGCAGAATATCCTGCTGGGTTTCCTCCATCGTAGTGTATACGGTCAACGTCCCCGTCACTTCGTCCACACCTCTCGCCCAAGAAGGTCGAGCACCCACAGTGGCGGGAACTTCGGCATTTTGCTCCTTTTGGCCGGTGGCGAACAAAACCCCACACGCCAAGAGAACAACCAACAATACGCTTGTTCTTTTTTTCATTTTTTCCTCCTCTATTGACACAAGAAAAAATCTTGCGCTTTGACACCTTTACATTCGAATATCCTCGAGTCTGGTAAACTTCAGGTACACGACAAGACAAACGATCGTCAACAATGTTGTCACCGTGGCGAAAGCCGCCGCAACCCCGTACACACCGTTATTGATCGCCACATACGTCCCAATGGTCAGTGTAATCGTCCTGTTGTTGTACAAAATGACCCCACTGGACATTTCGGTTATGATGGAAACCCAACTGAGCACAGCTCCCGAGATGATTCCGTTGGACATCATCGGCACGGTAATCTTTACAAATGACGCGAGTTTCGACGCTCCCAAACTGATTGCCGCTTCCTCGATGCTCGGACTTATCGACATCATCGTCGCCGTCGCCGAGCGACTGGTAAATGGCAGACGTCTGATGGCGAGAGCGACGATCATAATTCCAAGCGTTCCGGCGATACACAGCGGTTTGTGGCTGAACACGATTACCAAAGCGATGCCAACGACAGCGCCAGGCATAATGTATGGCAACATGGAAATCGTATCGATCGCCTGATTGATGATATTGCTTCGTCTCACGACGAGATACGCTATCAGAACGGCAACCATGATAATTACGGCAAGCGTCGCAAAACTGATGAACAGTGTATTTCCCGTAGCACGCAACAAGCTTTTCGACCAGGCTTTTTGGTAGTTGACCAATGAATACCCAGGGAGGAGAATGCTGTTATTGTATTTTCTGAATGACATGTAAATGATATACACTTGCGGAAGCATTGATATGGCCACGACTGCATAACAGTAGATGTGCATGAAGATTCCTGATACCTTCTTCGGGTTCACCGCCGTTACCGGATGCATAGCGTTCATAGTGAATTTGAACCTGCTGTTCGCCAATTTCTGGATTAGGAAAAACAACCCTGTCACGCCAACGGCGATGATGCTGACCGCCGCTGCAAAATGATAGTCCGAACCATTTTCCCCCAAATATTCGTTGTAGATTAAAACAGGGAACGTCGTATACCCGCGTCCTATCAAAAGCGGTGTGCCGAAATCGGCAAAAGAACGCATGAAAACCAACAGCGCGGCAGCAAGAATCGTCGGCATCGTCAAGGAAAGCAGCACCCTGAAAAACCGGTCCACTCCCTTGCACCCCATGCTTTCCGCCGCCTCCATCAACGAACTGTCGATGTTCCGAAACGCGCCATTCATATAAATGACGACCAGAGGAAACAGCTTTAGCGTCTGTACAAGGACAATGCCGCCAAAACCATAAATCGAGAATTTCCTGACACCTAGCCCCTTGAGAATATTGGTGATCAACCCATTGTTTCCCATCAAGAGGATCCAAGCATACGCACCAATGAACGGAGCGGACATCGTACACAGCAGGCACAGGACAAAAAGGAACTTTCTCCCCTTCAGTTTGTAGAAGG
>JBAXYP010000154.1:0-5016 GCA_041670725.1 Sphaerochaetaceae bacterium | reverse complement strand
AGAGCCACCGGCATGATGCCGGGAACCATTCCCCTGTATTGTGCGCAGTCCCCGATGGCATACACATCCGTCTCGGATGTACGGAGATGGTCATCCACAACGATGCCTCGCTCCACTGCTATCCCTGCGTTTTTTGCAAGCGTTGTTTCGGGGTTGACGCCTACGGAGATGAGCAACGTCCGACAGGGGAGGCGGTTCCCTTCTTTCGATACCAATGCGGTGATTGATCCGTCCCGGCTTTCCGCCTTTTCTACGGAAAACGCCTCTTCGATACCCAAACCATCCTCTCTGAGCCTCTCCCGGAGAATTACGGCAGCCCTTTCGTTGAGTTGCCTGCAAAGAATGTGTGGGCCTCCCTCGACTACGGTAACCGCGAACCCCTTGGCCGAGATGGCGCGCGCCGCCTCCAATCCAAGCAATCCGCCACCGAGAACGCATACGGGATTCCGCATCATACGGGAAAGCGCCTGTGCATCCGTAAGCGTGCGGAGCGTAGAGACACCCTCAATTCCATCGAACACGGGAAGCATTCTTCCTCTGGAACCGGTCGCAAGCACCAGTTTGTCATAAGAGTCAACAGTTCCGTCCGCAAGCGAGATTATCTTTTTTTTCGTGTCGACGGAGACCACTTTCCCGTGTCTCAAATACGGCGGAGATTCTCGTGAAGGCAAACCGGCGAGCGCCGCTTCGTCGCAAAGCGCTTGGGACAACTTCACCCGACTATAAAACGTATACGGTTCCTCACTGTATTGGATTATGTTCTTCCCTGATTTCGCCAACGCGGAAGCGACGGTGAACCCGGCGATTCCGTTGCCGATGACAATGGTTTTGGTATTCATGCTTCAAACGATAACGCCATCTTGTACCATTTGCAACCTTGTTTCTTCCCCCTCCCATCGGTATAGTGAGGAAAGAGGACCCAATGCAGAACACCGTCATCATCGCAGGCGCGGGGACATTCGGGACCGCTCTTGCAGAGCGGCTCTCCTGGAACACCTCCAATACCGTCATCCTGTACGACAGGGACAAGACCGTCGTGCAGGAGATCAACAAGAACCACCGCAACAGTAAGTATTTCCCCACGCATATCCTTGCCTCGTCGATTCGGGGAACCAATGATATCCATATCTTTTCTTTCGCCGACGAGATCCTTCTCGTCATCCCTTCCAAAGCAATCGTCCCTTTCGCAAAAACGATCAGGGGAATCGCCAACGAATCCGCCCTGATAGTGAACTTCGCCAAAGGCATGAGCGAAGACGGGGCGTTCATCACCGAAAGGATTCCCTTTGAACATACGGCAAGCATCAAAGGGCCTTCGTTCGCCATCGAGGTACTCAACGGGCTTCCCACGGCATTCACCTTCGGCGGGAAGAAACCTGATTTCGAACGGTTCCGCAAACAGATCCTCACGGGAACGGGTATCCAATTGGACTTTACCGAAGACACTCGTTCGGTCGAACTGCTCAGTATTTTGAAAAACATGTACGCCATCGCCATCGGCGTAGTCTCAGGCAAATACAACAGTCCAAACGTCGATTTTCTCCTCTACACCAAATGCGTCGGAGAAATGCGCCGTTTCCTTACATTGTTCGGATGCCAGGAAGAGACGATCTTCCGCTACTGCGGCATCGGGGATCTTGGTCTCACCTCCCTGAACGATCTTTCACGAAACCGTACGATGGGATTGTTGATCGGCAAGGGCTTCACGCTGGATCAAAGCGGTACCTCCTCCACCATCGTGGAAGGGTACAGGACGATCAAACTGATGGGAGAGATGACCAGAGAAAAAAACGTCGCAGAGGATTTCCCCATCGTGCAAGCGTTGTACCGTCTCCTTTACGAAGGGGAAGGTACCAACCAATACGTCACCGACGTATTGGAATCAGATCCCGAACCGACCGGAGACATTACCCGAATGACAGAGGGCCAATTGCCTTTCTGAAGAGAACAAGTTCCAAGAATGCTTAGTTGATCTCCTTGAATGGTAGGACATACTCATCGAATATCTGCTTGAGCACTGCTTTAAGACGAATATAGTATTGGAGACGATTGATCTTTTCTCCGACTTTCTCACCATAGGCAACGGGATCGGCATCTTTTCTGATCATCTCAAAATTGGGAATCTCTTCCTGCGAACTCTGATAGCAATATGCCGCGTATTTTACATCATCCTCATGCAGACAGTACTCTTCACTTACCGCCTCAAGTACGTCATACAGTGTCTTCTTTTTCATTTCTTCGAATAGAGTTGTCAGATCTTTCTCCTTGTACTCATCAGGATACTCCTTGACATTCACCCATAGTTTCTGGAGTTCTTCACCAAGTCTAGGTGAATGCTGTGAAATCAAATCAATACTCTTTTCAATATCTCCAACTGCAGTATCTCCAGTTTTGATATAATCCTGAATCAATCGAACGACGTAAAGATAATCAATGTTCTCTTTTCCATAAACATGCAATTCGTAATCAATATCAGGTTCAGAACCCGGAGCAGGTTCAGATTCGCCATCTTCCCCTTTCCGCTCATCCATGAAATTATGGTACCATCCTGCATAGGCATAATATTCATCTTTGCTCAGGTGATAATCTCGTTCTAGATCTTTCTGGTTCCATTCCATATACGTGCGGACTTTCGTCAAGGCAGTATCCAATTGCTGGAATGCATGACAGAATGCATTTTTCTGCTCATCTGTCTCTAATGATTTGCACATATCGGGGCCCGAAGCAATTACCCGCAACTTTCGTATAGCATCAACCAACATTTTCTCTGTATCTGCAAACGGAGGAGCAATGACATCACCCGTCCCCCCCTTCGAGAAAAGTCTGATGGCATCATCGATAACCCTCTTGTATCGGGCAGGGGACTGGAAAGTCATGATATATCCCATGGTTTTGTTCTTGTCAAAGATACGGTTTGTTCGGGAAAAAGCCTGAATGATCTTGTGCATCGTTGTCGGTTGCCGATCCATGAAAAGCGAGGAGAGGCAAGGGGCATCAAAACCGGTGAGCAAACGATCTGCCACGATGACCAAATCAAGTTGCTGGTTCCTACTGAGGAAGCGTCCCTCTTTTCGTGCAAAACGCATGGTAAGATCGGAGGTATAACCATCGATATTCTCCAACGTATAAGAGGTGCCAAACATATGGTTGTAGTCGTTCATCGCTTGCTTGAACTTCTCCTTATTGATTTCTGACCCTGGTTTGTTTTCGGTGATCGAATACGTAATGGCAACTTTTGGAAAATCCGGATACTTTTCCAGAATGGAACGATCAATCTTGACGGTAGATTTCCCTTTCTTCACCGCTTGGAACAATTCATAGTACCGTTGTGCCTGAGGAATGGAACCTGTGGTCAGCAATCCTTCATAAGTTTTTCCAAACGGATTTGCATCAATCCCAAACTTCGCTATTGATTTGTTCACAATAATATCAATGACAGACAACTTATGCCCGTCTGTTTCGTAGCAATGGAAATCCTCATTGATTTCATGACCGTTTCCATCATCCCGTAACCCTTTATATCCAAAGCGTTCCACCTGAAACCCAAGCACCGCTTTGTCGTGAAGCGCATTCTTGATAGTATAACAGTGCAACGGTTTGCCATACATCTGCTCGGTTATCGCACCCAAATCTCCTTGGTTTTCCTCAAAAATCGGTGTACCGGTAAACCCGTACCAAAGACGATGAAGAAAAAAACCATCGATAATGACGCGTGTTTGGTTCGTCACCGTTCGATGACACTCATCCACCACGAACGCGATACGCTTGCTCTTCAGTCTCTCCTTCTTCTTTGCATCACAGGAAGGATCATTGTATTTACGAATCAACCCCTGGAGTTTCTGGATGGTCGTAACAATCATCTCACGCTTGTCGCCAAGAAGTTTATTCTCCAGTGTGGTTGTATTTTCCGTTCCCACTACATCGACGGTATCGCTTTCCGCATAGGAATCAAAATCCCGACAGGTTTTTTCATCAAGATCTTTTCGATCGATCAAGAACACCGTTTTATCGATGCCAGGCATATCAAGAAGCAAGTTTCGTGAAGCTTTGTAGGAAGTAAGCGTCTTGCCCGATCCTGTTGCATGCCAGATAAATCCGGATTTCTGTTGCATGTACGCTTCCCGCATCGCTTGAATTGCTTGGATCTGGTAAGGACGCAGGAGCATCAATCTCTGGTTCGTTGCATCAAGTTGGCAGTAATCAGTAACCATTTCGTGCGCCTGTGGAATACGTAACACCTGTTTTGCAAATGCAAACAAATCAGCAACGGGGACGTCAGGATTATTCTCTTCTGTCCAGGAAGTCAGAAACTCTTTATTCAGGACCTCATTAGCAGCAATATATTTGGTCTGAACTCCATTGGAGATGACGAACATCTGCACAAGAGAAAAGACCCCTTTAAAATGGCCCTCATTGATATATGTCTGGATTTGTCTGAATGCATCAAGATAGGAGGTATGTCGTCCATTTTTCAGCTCGATATGAATCAAAGGGATTCCATTGAACAGGAAGGACATATCAAAACGCCTATCTTTATAGCCCCCTGTGGTGGCAAAGGAGGAGAATTGGTCAATGATCTGATATACCGTACTTCCACCCGTCTTATGATAGCGGTTAAATACGGTGAGTGTGATATCTCTGTTTGCCCGGGTAATATGTACATGAAATTGGCCATTTTCGCCATTCAGTTTTACACCGGCATCATAAAATGAGGTAGATACCACTTGGTTCTTTATCCTGAGAAATTCTGTATCACTCAACGGGACTTCATTCAACACATCCTGGTTATTGGTTTCAAGAATGGACCTGAAGTTCCTCCAAAGATCAACTTCCGTTTTCAACTCAGGGCAATAGGTCCATTGTGATTCTTTTTCAGAAAGCATTTCGATCAAACGCTTCTCCATCGCCAACTCGTCTTCCACCATCCTCCCACCTCCTACACAAACATCTTCTGCAACAGAGCCTGCTTCATCTGCTTCAAGGTATCACACTTACGCTGATGAAGGGTGATAAGGT
>JBAXYP010000153.1:0-5057 GCA_041670725.1 Sphaerochaetaceae bacterium | reverse complement strand
CACGGGATAGATCACAAACAAGCGGAGAAAAAAAGAAAACAAGCGGAGAAAACGGGTGAACATATTCCGCCCTTTTTGATCGCCAGCATTACGGAACAGTGCAACCTGCATTGTAAAGGTTGCTATGCAAGGGCGGTACAAGGGTGTGGGGATGCCCGCTCTGCGTCAAAAGCGCTGACGGGTGCGCAGTGGAGCGACATTTTCTCGCAGGCGGAGGAGCTTGGGGTGGAGTTTATTCTGCTGGCCGGTGGCGAGCCGTTTGTCCGCAGAGACGTATTGGAAGCTGCGGGAGAGCATTCGCCCGTTCTCTTCCCGATCTTCACCAACGGAACCATGATCGACGAAGACTACTTGCGTCTGCTGGACGAGAAGCGCAACCTCTTGCCGGTCCTCAGCATAGAGGGGAACAAGGAAACGACAGACGCCAGAAGGGGTCCCGGCATCTATCAAAAGATCGTGAGCATCATGGAACGCCTGAAGGGGAAAGGAATCATTTTCGGCGCGTCCGTAACCGTCACCAAAGCGAATCGAAACGAGGTGCTTTCAGCGGCGTTTATCCGAAGTCTGCAAACGGCAGGCGCAAAAGCGATCGTCTATGTGGAATTCGTTCCGATGGACGAAGCAGACCGGAACTTGGCGCCGGATGACACCGACAGAGACTTTATGCGAAACGCCATGGACAGCCGCAGAAAAGAGTTTGAAAACATGGTGCTCATCGCATTTCCCGGCGATGAAAAGGCCTCCGGAGGATGTCTGGCAGCCGGAAGAGGTTTCTTTCACATCAATGCGCGCGGCGGGGCGGAACCTTGTCCTTTTTCGCCCTATTCCGATACGAATGTCATGAAGACATCCTTAAGAGGGGCCCTGCGTTCCCCGCTTTTCCAGGCGCTTTCAGGCGGAGGAAACCTCTCGGAGGAACATATCGGCGGTTGTGTTTTGTTTGAACAGCGGACGCAGGTGGAGGCATTGCTGAAAAAGGAGACGGAAAGCAAAACATGACAACAAAAGAGCGCATTGTGGAAGAAGCGCTGAATCTGTTTTCCATAAAAGGCTACAAAGGGACAAGCGTCAGGGATATCGCCGATGCCGTCGGGATAAGGGACAGTTCCCTTTACAAGCATTTCGAAAACAAGCAGGAAATTCTGGACACCATTGTGGAAACAATGAAACGGCGTATCTCGGACATGTCCGACAATCTCGGTCTCCCCCCCGACGGAAAGTTGCAGGAGGCTGCGGAGGTTTATGCCGCTTATGACGAGGACGCGATGGTCGAATTCTGTAGAAAAATCTTTCTGTTTTATGCAAAAGATCCATTTGTCTCCAGATTCTGGCGTATGGGTAACATGGAGCAGTTCCGGAATCCAGAGGTCTACGCCGTATTTCACAAGTTTTTTTTGGTGGATGGACTTACCTACCAGACGGCACTGTTTGCGGCCATGAGCAAAAAAGGCATTTTCATCGACGAAGACCCAGAAGTGATTGCAATGTCTTTCTATGCGCCGATCTTCTTTCTGCTGAGCAAGTATGCGAACGACACGGAGTATGAGGCAAGCGCCCTAAAGCTTTTAGATAAGCAGATCAGGGCTCTGTATCGAATTTATAGACGGAAATGACGGATATCTTAAAGGACAGGAAAGTCCACCATTGTATTTACACCATTGTGAAAACAAAATAGAGTGATAAAGTAACTGATGGAATTTGCGGGGCACGCACGGTATTCGCGGAAATACGCTAAAAACAATCTTACGGAGACGAAGGAGAAAAACATGAAAAAACTGATTGCCTACTGTGGACTGGACTGCGAAAAATGTGATGGGCGCATTGCCACCATCCATAACGACGGCGCTTTACGGGAAAAGACCGCACGGCTTTGGAGCGAAATGAACCATGCACCCATTACAGCAGAAATGATCAACTGCATGGGTTGCCGCGCCGACGGCGTCAAAACGCCTTACTGCGACAGCATGTGCGAAATACGGAAGTGCGCTTTGAAAAAGGGCTTTGACACCTGCGGCGACTGTTCCAATCTGGAAAGTTGCGAAACGGTCGGCGTGATTCTTGGAAACAACCCGGATGCTTTGCATAATCTCAAAAGCAAGGCGACATGTGGCAAAACAACGCATTGATTTTGCCGGGATCGTAAGCAGGCAAACGTATATAATCCGGCGGTAGTGCAGCGATGGTACCGGCTGCAGCGTTTTCTGGCCCGCGTCGGCAAGACAGATCTGTTCGTATGTGTTCTTGTTCCGCACTCTCGTAACACGTGGAATCCGTAATCCGCGATACGGAGAAGATTTGTTATGAAATTCAGGAACCCGTTGTTTTACGAAGAGGTTTTTGTATTATGGATTTTGGAGCGGATGTCATTCCGACGGGCGACGTATCCTTCCAAACAAAAGAAAGTCGGGAAAACACCAATGGAATTGCATGCCACGAATCGTATTTTTGAGAAGATGGTTTTGACGGCTTCATAAAAAATCAAGGACATCGAAATTCTTGAATACGTTCATCCCCTCTTGAAACATCAGTGGTGACAGGGAAAGTCCCGTTTCTATGATTTTGACAACCATATCATTGAAGTCGGCGAAAATATGAATACTGTGCTCAAGAGGCTCTCCGACAGTGGACTTACAAGAAATGAAACCGCAGAAAAATGAACGTATTTGGTAACCTTATCGAGATATCGCTCTCTTCGACACTTTCCACCCCTGGTACCCGCCGGACTCATTCTCTTCAGGTCTTCCGCAAACATAAACAGCATGGACCCGACCGTACGAGATTCTTTTCGCCGATTGGCGCATACTGAAACGTATGGAAATGCTGACCGAAGGACAATCCAAACGGCAGGACCGGGAACGGGTATTGAAAATACTCCGTGCGTACGCATGGAATTCCATGGCGTATCTCTCGCTGGAGGACGACAAGCATTGGTTCTTTTCACAACAAGTGGAGGGGGTCGCTTCCTATGCGCTCTCCCATGGCGTGATGGTCGTTTGTGGAGATCCCGTCTGCGCAAAAAACGATATGCCCGCTTTCCTTTGCGAACTGAAAGAATTTGCGTCGGAACATCAGTACCGCATGGTATTCCTGTTCGCGAACGGCGAGTTTCTCCCAATGTACCGATCGGCGGGATTCGGGACGACAGCCATCGGCGAAGAAGCAGTATTCGACCTCTGTACATGGAATCTTCATGGAGGCAGGGTGGCAAAAGTCCGCGCCGCAGTGAACCACGCAAAAAAAGCGGGACTTGTCGTAAAGGAATACGTCCCTTCACGAAAACGGGACAAATGCATCGAAAACGAATTCTCTGAGATCTCGAGGCTTTGGCTTGCGCAAAAACACACCGCTCCGTTGAAATTTGCGCTTGGAGACATCGGATTTGATTTTCCGAACGACAAACGTTATTTCTATGCGCTGAGCAGGGAAGGCGTGATGCAGGGATTCATCGTGTTTCTCCCCTATCGTCGCGCCACGGCATATATGGCGGACGTTACCCGACGACGGCCGGATGCAATCTACGGTACGACCGAATTGGTGTTCTGCGAATCCTTGTCACGATTCCAGGAAGAAAGAATTGCCACGGCAAGCCTCGGCGTAGCACCCCTTGCAAACGTCACCGCCACATGGCGGAGGAAAGGATTCCAATTGCTGTGCAAATATATCTACCGGCATATGAACTGCATTTACGGATTCAGGCAGTTGCATGCGGCAAAAGAAAAATACGCGCCGACCCGTTGGGAACGTGTCTTCATCGTTTCCCATCCCGCCCTGCTTTCCCCCAAAATGAGCTACGCCACGGCGGATGTGTTGGACTCAAAAGGATTCCATGACTATGTGGATGCATTTCTCAAGCACCATGCAACCATGATGTAAGAGGTATGTCGTATGTTTCTTTCATAAATTTATGATTTTTTTATAAAAGTACTGTATTTTACAAAAAGTGAGCGGAACACTTCAAAAATAACCTGACAAGTACATTGAACTTTGCTCACTTTTCCAGTACATTGTGGGCGTAATAAGGAAGAAAGAGAGTTACTGATTATGGATACAAAAGATCGAGAACTGAAAGAAAACGTAGCGCTTCTGATCAAGAACACCGACATGTTCGTCGAAGCCGACGCCGACAGGCTTGCCGAACAGGTAAAAGGACATAAGTATTTTCTTGACCGGCAACTTGGACGTGATGTGAGCTTGACGGAAGTAGCGTTTTCATGGATGGAGAATGTATATCTCCCCATCAGTGAGGCGATGGAAACTTTCACCACCAGCGCGAGTTTCCCCGGTCAGAAGCGCGATGATGTGTTCTTTGCACTGTGCGATCACTGGTTCTACATGGCCAAGGACGGCAAGAAACACGACAACGCGTTTGACGTCGCATTGGACTATGACGCCAATTACGGCAAGTCCATCGGAAGATGGCTCGCCAGAATGCAGAACGCACATACGGCGTAATCGCTCTGCCAGTCTTCAGTTCTGGCGGGAAGGGAAAGACGACTCGATTCCGTAAAACGGATTTCGAGTCGTCTTTTTGTCATGAAAGTCACAATAAAAAACCCGTATCCCGAATTAACGGGAACACGGGTTTTCGTTTTCACTCTACGCGATGCTCAGGCCTTCGGCGCCTGCGTCTCGGATTGTACAGTTTCGGCTTCTTTTCCCACCGTCTTCGTCGCATCCTGTTTTCGCCCTTCGATCGTTTCATGCGCCTTACCGCAGGAAGCCGATTTCACGAAAAGAAATCCGGAAAGGCAAAGCAACACGATGCCGCCCACAAACAACGCAGATGCAAAGATCATACGGAGCATCTGATAGCCAACGAACGCACCCTGATAATCCATCATGTATCCACCCATCATCGGGTGAAACTGGTAGGCTCCCAGGCTTCCGATCATCAGGGCAAACCCGATGACGATCATCACACCGGCAAACACCACACTTACGATCGCACTTTTCTTCATTCTGGTTACCACTCCTTACACTTTAAACATACTCAACATCGGAAACAAAGTTAAATGAAGAAATGTGAAGACTTGCCGAGAGAATCTCTCCATTCTTAT
>JBAXYP010000152.1:0-5117 GCA_041670725.1 Sphaerochaetaceae bacterium | reverse complement strand
ATCCTGTTGAAGGTCTGTTTCAGCCAGATTCCCTCATGGGTCATCGTCGGGACGTGGGTCACCGCGTCGATGCCAAGAAAATCGATGAAATGTCCGTTGACGACCTTGGAGAAGCCGCTTGTCATGTACGCCTGCTGATCGAGCATCGTGCAGAAGAAATCCAAATCGCTCGCACCGAGATTGTTGGAATGGATCATTCCGAAACTTTGCACGCATTTTCCGTTTGGGGCCACGAGAGCGACGAAATGCTTTTTCCTGTTTTCCTCGTTTTGGACCAAACAGGAGAGGGCGGGACTGTACAGCGTCAGGCTCGCTCCCGTAAGACGATCGCTGACGGAAAAGAAATCGCGTTCCCCGATCTCCAGAATGGTGAAGTAACACCAGATGGCGGGATTGTCCATCCAGAATGAGACCATTTCTTTGGCTTCCGGATCAAGGTCTTTTTCCCATTTAGCCCATTGGCGAAGAGCCTCGGGCTCACAAAGAACAGAGGCGTACGCATACGTTTCCGCCTGATGGGTGAACCACAACGGCGGATACTCGCATCCGCTGTTGCCGTCCAGCCTGCAAAGGTTGCGCATCACATCCTTGGAAGGACTTCGTTCGACGCACCAGTATTGGAGAGAGCGTTCAATCGTTTCGAAAGCACGGGCGAATACCTCGCACCGACTGTCGAACCCTTGGTAATTCGTTTCCGTCATCGTTCTTTCTGTTATACAGGATTGTCGGGTACTTGTCATCAAAAAATGATCAAGAAGACGATGCTGAGGAAAGAGAATACGATCATCAGTCGCACCGCGGGCTGTTTCTGCGCCTTCGGCGGACCGGTAAGCGCCGTTTCAAGGCAATCGTCGATCCATTGGACGAATGTTCCTGAGCGTTTGCGTATGCGAAACGAAGAGAAGTATCCGAGCGTCAGGGAAAGCATCGAAAAAAACGTGCCGGGGGCGTGCGGCATGACCGTGACCATCGCTTGGGAGCAGGCGACCAGCGTGACAAGCCTGAGGCCTCGTACTGTTGCGTCGAGGAGCGCTCCCTTGGTGACCGCCAGGCTTCCCAGCGTACAAAGCACCTTGCCGTTCGGTTCGAACAAAGAGAGGACGAGAAGAGAAAAAAACAGGATCAGGCTTGGGCCAAGGAGGATTTTTCTCCCGCTGGCTTTTTGCGTGGCGAACAGAACGGCCATGGCGAACAAAAGCGGAAGCGGCTTGCGTTCGATCGCGACCAACACGACCGTGATGGAGAGGAGCAGAAACGGAACGGGATGGGAGGACGTTTCCCACGCCGCGGCTTCCCCTGAGGCCCACTCGCGCGAGAGCAGGCACCCCCGCCTCTTATATGCGCCGGCTAACGCCCCCAGAATGACGCTGGCGCACAATCCGACGGTCAGAAGGAGTGGAGCGGCCACCCAGATGGAGGGACCGTAGACAAAAACCGAGGCGGCCCAGAGTTGGACGAGATTGGAGGCGAGCGCGCCGAGGGACGAGCACCCGATGGTGGATATCCTGCTTCGCATGAGAGAACTGGCACCTTTCATTACGACGCTCGAGGCTAGCCCCCCGAGAAACACCAAAATGAAAACATAGCTGAACAGCGTTCCCGAGACGATGCTTGAACCGCAAATCTTCAGGAGGGAAAGCAACAGGAAGTCCTTCCATCCGAAACTGTCCAGCACGACGAGGAGCGGCAGGTTCGCCAGTCCGAGTTTGAGAAACGGAAGAGGCTTGGGGATCAGGTACTCCAGCGCCGAAAGAAGCAGCGTGGTGGAAGCGACGTAACAGATTTTCCGTTTAGTTGGTGACATCGTCCACCTCGTTCGCATCGTCAGAGACGACGGTCAGGAGCACTCCGTTGGGGAGGCATGCGACGAATCCGTTGGAATCGGAGATCGGAGCCATGCGGGTGCAAGCCTTCGATTCACACGGACTGTCGGTGATGGAAGCCTTTCCGTCCTTGATGACCACCGTCGTTTTGCCGAGCGGACCGTCGACAAGAATGGTCCGGTCTTCGGACAACGGATACCGGTACGTACCTTCCGCGCTTTGGATGTTCAGGTACGCGCCGCTTTTCGTCGTATGAGTGTGGGCCATCATGAAAATGACTCCCAGGGAAATGAGAATGGCGATGCCGTCGGCGGCAAGGGTTTTCATACGCATCGTTTCAGTATACAAAGAACTGCGTGTCGATGCGAGTTCTTCCCATACGTGTTGTTTTTGTGAATATTGTGTGGTAAAACAGGAAAGTAACTTGTTTTCATTACCCACACTCTTGTGGGAATCGCATGGAGGTAGCTACTATTTTTCATATGAAGCTGATTTATGTGGTAGATGACAATGCAGAGGATCGCGAAGGGATCAAACGGTACTTGGAGATGTATGAGTTCGAGGTGCAGGCGTTCGAGGATTTGCACGCGCTTCAGGTCGCCATCGCCAAACAGGTTCCCGATCTGTTGTTGCAGGACGTGATGCTTCCCGATGGCGATGGGTTCTCGTTTATCAAGAAGTTGAAGCAGAACTATAGTTTTCCCGTTTTTTTTGTCACCGCACGGACCAGCGAAAGTGACCGGATCCTTGGTTTCGAACTGGGATGCGACGATTACATCTGCAAGCCATATTCCTCGAAGGAACTGGAACTTCGGGTTGAGGCTCTGTTCCGCAGGATTGACAGGCTGTCCAGCAGTTCGCTCAAAGGATCTCAATGGATGCTGGACAATTCGACGATGACCCTCGACGAGACGAGCCATCAGTTTTTCATTGACGGCAAGCCGATCCCCCTGACCGCCGCTGAGTGGCGCATTATGAGTTATCTCGTTGCCAACAGCGGCATCTTGATCACCCGAAGCCAGATTCTGGAGCATTGCTTTGACTACAGTTTCGAAAGTTATGACCGTATCGTAGATACGCATATCAAGAATATGCGCAGCAAGATGGGGCCGCTCGGTTCCCAGTGGATCGAGACGGTTCGTGGATACGGATATCGGTTCGCAGGAAGAGGGACCGGTACCCCGGTCTCCGCGTCGAAAACCGTGACATCGCCGAAGAACGGGGAGGAGGCGTCGGGCCATGAAGGATGATACGACCGCAAAGACGGCGTTGATTTATATCATTGAGGACCATGACGTGCTTCGCGAAGGAGTGAAGCAGTATCTGGAGTTGTCCGGGTATAAGGTGGAGGGTTTCTCCACATTGGCGAGTGCGCGCTCGGCTTTTGCCCGTCTGGTGCCGGATCTGCTGATACAGGACGTGATGTTGCCCGACGGGGACGGATTTGTTTTCGTCAAGCAATTGAAGGCGCAGTACGAGGTGCCGGTGATTTTCATGACAGCCCGTACGGAGGAATCGGACAAGATTCTTGGCTTTGAACTCGGCGCGGACGATTATATCTCCAAGCCGTTCAGTCCGAAGGAACTGGTCATGCGCGTCAAGGCGGTCCTCCGGAGGACGGAGAAAAAGAAAAGCGGCGAGGATGAGGAGATCGGCGGGGCGTACTATGTGAAGGATCATGAATTGGATTTCGACGAAGAGGAGCATTCGGTGACCAACGACGGCAAGTCTGTGGTGCTTACTGCGGCGGAATGGCGAATCCTCTCCTGTTTGATCCACAACCATCCGCAGTTGATCAGCCGCGCCCAGATACTGGAACAATGCTTCGACTACAATTTCGACAGCTATGACCGCATCGTCGATACCCATATCAAGAACATCAGGAACAAACTCGGGAACGGTTCGTGGATCGAGACGGTCCGCGGATACGGGTATCGGTTCGTCGGCCACCGCAAAGGATGACGCAATGCGCAAGCAGTTCGCCCGCCTCTTTCTGAGTTTCATCTTGGTGCTGGTCGTTGTTCTGTCCATTCAGGTGACCGTTTTCGTCGTCAGTAATTCGCAACAGCAGCGAAGATGGAATCAGGACATCTACCAATCGTATGTCCATTTTCTCGCCGAGGCGTTGACATCGAACGTACCTGAGGGGGGGTGGAACATCAACAACATCGACAAGGTGTTGCTCAGTGCCACCGACGGAAGAATCAGCGGTTTGCTGCTGAAGGACACGGACGGAGATGTGGTCACGACGTTCGGCAAGACGAGGGAAGGGACGCCTTTGGAATTTCCCGACCGACGCGGTCGGCTTGATCCCCGGATGATCCAGCAATTGAACGAGACCTCGTTCCATACGGTGACGGCGAAAACCGATCTCTACGTGATCACGCTGTCGAAGACAAAAGTGGGATTGATGACCGCATATACGTCCGTCTGGTACAAGGACAAAAGCGAACGCAAGCAGATTCTGCTCCCCGGCAAGCTCCGGGCCGAAGACATTGCCGGTTCGATCGAGATCATGATGGACGGCGCGGAAGTTGCGAAAGTGGATGTCATCGCGTTCTCGCCGTTCGCCTATCAGCCTCTTTCCCATTATCTGCGGGGAATCCTCACCCCGTTCCTCTGGTCGATTCCCGTCGCGCTTATCATCGCCCTGTGGATGGCCGCCCGTATCAGCAAGCGCAATCAGCGGTATACCCAGGGGATACAGAGCGCGCTGAAAGATCTTTCCGAGGGGAAGCACGATGTGACGATCCCCAAAACGAACATCGAGGAAAACCTGGGCATCAATCAGTCGATCAAAGAACTGGACAAACAGCTTCTGATGCATGAGCAGTCCCGTAGGGAATGGCTTCGTTCGATCTCCCACGATTTGAATACGCCTGTTTCCAGCATGAAGCTGTTGCTGGACGGGATGGCGGACGGGGTGTTTCCCGTTGATGGAAAAAGGATGGAGATGGTGAAGAAGGAGAACGACGAGTTGGCCGAACGGATCAACGCCGTCGTCTTATACTCCAAATTGATCAGTCCCGATGCCAAAGCCGATGTCCAGCCGATTGACGTTGCCGAGTTCGTCGATCTCGTCGCTGGGCAGTTCACGTCGGAAGAGTGGCAACGGGTGACCATCGACTCTTCTCATGCGAATCTTTTCGGCGATCCCGACAAATTGCTCATCGCGTGCAAGGAACTGCTGAAGAACGCGTTGAAGGCGACCACCGAGTGCGTGAGATGGACGATCGGAACAAACACCATGGTGTTCGCCAATCTTGGCAATCTTCCCGTGAATGTTGAATTCTT
>JBAXYP010000151.1:0-5156 GCA_041670725.1 Sphaerochaetaceae bacterium | reverse complement strand
AGCTGCTAGGATGATATGCATGAAACAAATCGAAGTCGCGGCGGCGGTGATCATCAGGGATGGAAAGGTGTTTTGCGCCCAACGTCCGAACAAAGGCGAAGTGGCGCTGAAGTGGGAGTTTCCCGGAGGCAAACTGGAATCGGGGGAGCGAGGAGAAGAGGCGGTGGTCAGGGAGATTCACGAGGAGCTTTTGAGCGTCGTCAACGTGGAAAAGGATCTTGGTGCGATCACCTGGCAGTATCGGACTTTCGGCATTCATATGCACGCTTATCGATGCCGACTCATGGAAGGCTCTCTCACGTTGAACGAACATGTGGCGGCGAAATGGCTCGATAGAAATGCGTTGCGTTCGGTCGACTGGGCCGATGCCGACAAACTCCTTCTTCCCGCGGTGGAGACCGAACTGAAAAAATGACGGACGGCGAATTGCGTGAAAAGCTTTCCTTGAGCCTCAGAACCGGATTCATCGATGCCTTCACTCCTTCAGAAGAACAACTGCGCCCCTCCCTGGTGCTGAATCATCCTCCCCAGACGAAAGTGCTTGCATCCCTTGTTCGGGAACTCTCCGTATGCGCCTCTTTCGCTTTTTCCGTGGCGTTTGTCACCCGCGACGGAGTCGCATCGATCCTCTCCGCGTTGGACGAAGCCCGCGAGCGGGGTGTAAGCGGAAAAATCATCACGACGGATTATCTGGGGTTTACCGATCCAGAGGCGATCCAATTTCTCCGTTCCTATGAAAACATCCAAGTGAAAGTGCTCAGTGGCAAGCCTTTCCATGCAAAGGGGTATGTGTTTTTCAAAGATGCGGAAAAAACAAAAGCGACGGTTATTATTGGGAGCGCGAACCTTACCCAAGAGGCGCTTGCCATCACAAAGGAATGGAACGTCTGTCTTTTTGCGCTGTCAAGCGGTGAATTGTTGCATGAGATCGTCGGGGAATTCGATCAGACGTGGGAGGCGTCCATCGATGTCTCCGATGCATGGCTGACCCACTACCGACGGATCTACAAGGCGATGCACGCCAGAATGGATGGGTATTATCCATTGCCGGAAGGAGCGGAGGAGGAAGGGCGCGATTATGTTTTCAGGCCGAATCTGATGCAACAGGAGGCACTTTGTTCACTTGCCGCATTGCGAAAGAACGGAGCGCGCAAGGCGCTTGTCGTTTCCGCCACGGGGACTGGGAAAACGGTCCTCTGCGCGTTGGATGTCAAGGCCTTTCGTCCGCGTCGTTGCCTGTTCATCGTTCACAGGGAAGCGATCATCAAGGATGCCGTCGATACGTTCAAGCATGTCTTCGGACCAGAGTCGGATTGCAGCGTCATCGGAGGAGGCAAAATACGAACGGACGCACGGTTCACTTTTGCAATGATCCAGACCCTTTCCAGACCGGACGTGTTGGAACGACTCGATCCAAAGACGTTCCAATACATCATCGTGGATGAGGTCCATCACAGTGGCGGGGCGACATATCAGACGGTGATGCGTCATTTCAATGCGGACTTCTGGCTTGGGATGACGGCCACACCGGAACGGTCGGACGGATTCGACATCTATCGGTTCTTTGATTATAACGTAGCGTACGACATACGATTGGCTCAGGCGTTGGACGCTGGGTTGCTCTGTCCGTTCCATTACTATGGCGTCACCGACCTTACGGTCAACGGAGAGGAAGTTTCCGATCATACCGATTTCAACCGGCTGGTGGACGACGAACGGATCAAGCGGATACGGGAGAAAATCCTGCGCTATAGTTTGGGGAACCCAGAAGTGCGCGGTCTGATCTTCTGCAGCAGGGTTGAGGAAGGGAAAAAACTGGCTGAAAAACTCCGTACGACGGGAATGCGTATCCAAAGTCTTTGCGGTGAAGACAGCGAAGAGACGAGGGAGGATGCCGTAAAACGCCTTCAAGCGCCGAAGGATCAGGATGGACACTTGGACTGGCTTGTCACCGTGGACATCTTCAACGAAGGAGTCGACATCCCTTGTGTCAACCAGATCGTCATGCTTCGCCCGACGAAATCGTCGATCGTTTTTGTCCAGCAATTGGGACGCGGGCTCCGGCTTTACCCGGGGAAGAAATTTGTTTCCGTTTTGGATTTCATCGGCAATTACGAGCATAATTACATGATTCCCGTCGCATTATTCGGAGACACTTCATACAAGAAGGAATCCATGCGGAAGGTCGTCATCGAAGGAAGCCTCGCCGTCAACGGGGTCTCTACGGTGGATTTTGACAGGATTTCGCGAAAACGGATCCTCGATGCGGTGAACACCGAAAAATACGCGCAGTTCAGAAACTTGAAGGTGTTGTACGGCGAAGTGAAAAAACGTTGCGGAAGAGTGCCGCGGCTTGGAGATTTCGAACGGTGCGGAGGGCCGAACCCGTTGCTGCTTATCGAACGATCCGACGGGACGTTGAAATCCTATCCGGCTTTCCTGCTCCGGGCCGATCCCTCAGCTTACCATCCGATGTTTACCACCCGGATGATGCAGAGTCTCGCTTTTCTCTCTTCCGTTTTGGCTGCGGGGAAACGTCCATACGAAAATCTCATCATTCGTCGGTTCCTTGACGGGCGCTATCCTTTTCCCGTCGCTTCCGTCGAGCAGGAGGTATCAGGGAATTTCAAATACCCTGTTGGTCGGCTTTGCGTCGAATCCGCATGCGAGATCCTTTCCGATCGGTTCTTCAAGGAATCCGATCGGAAAAAGTTCGGAAACATGTCCTATTGCCGTACGGAAAGCGGCGTGATCGGGCCGACGGACGAGTTTCTTGCGTTGCTCAATAACGAGGAGTACCGGATGCAAGTCTCCGATCTCGCGGATTTCGGACTATCGCAGTTCGGGAAAAGGGATCTCGCAGGAGGAAGACGGGAGAACGACTTCGTACTGTATGACCGATATACGCGACAGGATGTCTGCCGCCTTTTGTGTTGGACCAAAGATGTCGCTTCCACCATTTATGGGTACAAGATCGACTACGAACGTACAAAGACCTGTCCCATTTTCGTCACCTATGCAAAGGACAGTGGCCGTATTGACGCAAGCATCGATTACAAGGACAAGTTCGAGAGCGAAGAGGTGTTTTCCTGGTTCACCCGTTCCGGCATACGTCGGGATGGAAAAGAACCGACGGCGATCAGAAGCGGTGCGGTCAGAAACCTCCTGTTCGTGAAAAAGAATGATGACGAAGGCGGGGATTTCTACTATATGGGGGAAATGGATTACCTCAGCGACGAGGAAACGACGATGGAAGACGGAAAAGGGAAAGCCATTGCCGTGGTGCACATGCGTTTTCGGATGCATGATCCCGTCGCCGATCCGATTTACGCCTATCTGTGCGATGGAACGACCTGGGACGCAAAACGGTCCGTTCCTGCCAGAGGAATGGTCGGTTGACCATCGGCTCTCCCTTCTGTACCATGCCGGTATGCAGTACCAAACGATTGAAATCTATACCGACGGCGGGTGCAGCGGCAATCCCGGTCCCGGTGGGTGGGCGTTCACCTTGACTGCGGACGGCGTTTTTTCCACGGAGCTTTCCGGAGGCGAGGGACTGACCACCAACAATCGGATGGAGTTGACGGCGGTCATCAGGGCTTTGGAATACGCCCGGCGATTGGGCGGACAGAAGATCATCGTCAATACGGACAGCCAGTATGTCCGTAACGGAATCCTGCAATGGGTCGCATCGTGGAAACGCAAAGGGTGGAAAACCGCGGACAACAAACCGGTGAAGAACAGGGAGTACTGGGAAGAATTGGACGGCCTTGTTTCCGGTATGCACGTTTCGTTCAACTGGGTGAAAGGACACGACGGCATCGAATTGAACGAGAAATGCGATCAGATGGTCCAGATGGAGATACGGAGGATCAAGGAACATGAATGAGCGGAAGACTTCGTTAGCCAGTTTGTTCTGGACGTTCGCGAAAATCGGCGTGATGACCTTCGGAGGCGGGTATGCGATGCTTCCGATGCTCCAGAGGGAAGTGGTGGAGAAGCGTTCGTGGTGCACCGATTCCGACATTCTCGACTATTTTGCGGTGGGACAGTGCACGCCGGGGATCATCGCCGTCAATACCGCGACGTTCATCGGATACAAACGAAGGGGCAACTGGGGAGGGATTTTCGCCACGCTGGGGATGGTATTCCCATCTTTCGTCATCATCTCGATTCTCGCCTCGGTTCTTGCCGCGTTTGAAGACAACCGGTATGTCCAGATGGCGTTCAGCGGCGTACGTGTTGCGGTCTGCGCCCTGATTACGGTGAGCGTCATCAAGCTTGCGAAGAAAAGCATCATCGACATTCCTACTTTTGTGTTGTGTCTTCTTACCTTTACCCTGATGCTGTGCTTCTCCCTCTCTCCGGTGGTGTTTGTCTTCGGCGGCATCGTCTGGGGACTGGTGTTCTCGTGGATAAGGGAACGCGCAGGGAGGAAGAAATGATTTATCTCTCGCTTTTCTGGGAATTCTTTAAAATCGGACTGTTTTCCGTGGGCGGCGGACTCGCGACGCTTCCATTCCTTTTCAGACTCGCCCAAACCCATCCTGCGTGGATTACGGTGGGGGACATTTCCACGATGATCGCCGTCAGCGAGTCGACGCCCGGGCCTATGGGCGTCAATATGGCGACCTATACCGGTAATCTGGTTGCGGGGATTTTGGGTGCGTTGTGCACGACTTTGGGACTTGTCGCCCCGTCGATCGTCATTATTCTTGTCGTCGCCAGAATTCTGGAAAAATTCAACGACAACAAATATGTCAAATGGTCGTTCTATGGATTGCGTGCTTCGGTGATCGCATTGATTTCCTATGCCGGTTGGCAGGTTTTCCGTCTCGCGTTGTTCGACGGGCATCGGGCGCGGATCATGGAAACCGCGTTGTTCGTCGTGCTTCTCGTTCTGATGATGAAATTGAAAAAGGTTCATCCCGTGGTATGGATCGCCGTCGCGGCGGTGCTGGGGATTCTTCTCAAGTTACCTTCGTAACGGGGTGCTGGTGCTCCTTCAGATACGAACTGATTTCCTCTTCCACGCTTCCTTTTCCGTTGATGACGGCAAGGGTGGCATATGCTTCCTGCAGATTCGTCTTGTGCGCGATGAACCACCGGGCGTACCGCTTCGCCTCATCATACAATTTTGCGTCCAGCGCCTGTTT
>JBAXYP010000150.1:0-5208 GCA_041670725.1 Sphaerochaetaceae bacterium | reverse complement strand
TGGACAAAAGAAGGTTACCTTGAAAACGTACTGTGGGGAAAGACTGAGTACATGATGAAGAAAACCGGAAATCCCAATCGCGTGGCCGTTTCTCTTTACCGTTCACCCAATACCGTATTTGAATTGACAGCGGCAATTGTACGGGAGAACACTTCTGCCTAACACTTATGCAGGGAAATTCTGTTTTCTCTTTCTGGGACGTTTTCTGGTCTTTGGATGCCGTCGTCTCCCGCAAGTTTATTCTCGTATGAAAGGGACGAAGGCCGATTTGGACTTTGTTTCTTTATCCCTTTGAGTGTTTCCTTGTGTTTTTTGCTTGGTATTCGGACGGCGATACCCCGTATTCTTTTTTGAAGCATTTGCTGAAATACAAGGAATCGGAAAATCCGCACAGCGCGGAGATTTGTTGGATGTTTCCGTTCCCCGCATCCAACAGACGCTTCGCGTTGGCGAGTCGTTCCTGAGCAATGTATCGTACGAGCGGCGTTTTCATTTCATTCCTGAATTGCCGGGAAAGATAATCTTCGCTCATGTAGAGGGCTTTCGCGAGCGCTCCGACGGAAAGCGTCGGATCCCCGAAGTGCTTGCCGATCAATTCAAGGCAACGCTGCGCAATCCGTTGCGAAGTCCTTACTTTACTTTGGGAGACAGCCGTCATCAATACGCGATACCACGTCAGGACGAAATCCTTGCACTGACTCGGTCTGTCCAGCCTTGTGATGGATGACGGAGGTTCCGTCCAAGCCGGGCGAAGATTTTCCATGCTTAGTCTGTTTTCCTGCATAAAAATGATTCCGCATAGAATGAATTCCATTTTCACCATGTTGAAAAGTTCGAAGTTCCCTCTTTGATAGAAGTGGTCGAATGTTTCTGATATGAGGTGGTCTTCTTTTTCCAACTGTCCCATACGGAGAAACAAAAGGATTTTCTTGCGCAATTCCTCCAGATGCAACGATGGTTCCTCAAAAGCGTTTTGTTGTTTTTCGAAAACGAGGATTTTCTGTTTTCTTGATTCTTCCGTCAACGGGATGAAATACAATGTTTCGTAGTAGCACTGGGAAAGCTGTGTGAGATCTTCGTAGAGTCGACTGATGATGATGGTACTGGAAAACCGCAATCGTTCCTGAATGCTTTTGCGAATGCTGCGCGCGATCTGTTTCGCTTGGTCAAGATAATAAAGTCGTACGTCCTCGACAGAGAGGAGAATGAGAAGCGCCTGATGCAGATCGGGGAAAACAACGCCTTTTGCGTACGGGAAAATAGTGTCTTCGATGATGTTCTCCACTTCGTTGAGTACTTTCTCGGAGATTATCGATTCGTCCAAAACGGTGAGATGTACGGAAAGCAACTGATACCGGGAAAAAGGGATCTGGCAATGGAACTGCTGGAGTTTCATTTGTATCTGCGATTGGGTGAACGTAGCGGAATTGGATAGCAGGTAGGCAAGGAATTGATCCCGTGCCATCCGTTCGTTTACGACGGCTTGCGTTTTCAGGGCATCCATTTTAGCCGTTTGGTCAAGGTTCGCGGTGACTTTTCGCAACGCATCCACCAATTCAGCGGAATGGAGCGGTTTGAGAAGATAGGAGGATATTCCTTCGTTCATCGCCGTTTGGATGCAACCAAAATTCCGATTGACGGTAAGGAGGATCGTCTGAATATCAGGGTGTTTGCCATGGACGATTTTCAAGAATTCCAATCCGTCCATCATCGGCATATTTACGTCGGATATGATGAGCGATACGGGGTGGTCGTCGAGAAATGCGATCGCACCGGGTCCGTCCGTTTTCGTTCCTACGATAGTGAATCCGTAGGCATCCCAGGAAATCATCGTCGAAAGATGTTTGAGCACCAAAGGATCGTCATCTACAAGGAGGACGGCGTACTTTTTCATATGGTTTTAGGGAAACGGATGCGAATCCATGTCCCGTCCCCCCTCCTGCTTTTGATTTCGATTCCGCCAGCAGCGCCGTATGCCAATTGCAGACGTTCCTGTATGCTTCGCAATCCGTAATGGTGCCCATCCGTTTCCGGTTCCGGTTCGGATATCGCTTCAATGGCGGTTTCGTCCATACCGCATCCGTTGTCGGAAATGGCGCATACGATGTGTTCCTTCTCTTCCGAGACGGCGACGGTAATCTTTCCGCCATCGCTTCTACCAAAAAAGCCGTGGCGTATGGAATTCTCCACGATGGGTTGGAACAACATTTTGATGCATTTGTACAGAGCGAGGGAAGGGGCGATTTGAATGGAGAAGGTAAACAGGCCGGGATACCGGATCGCCTGCAATTGCAAATATGCGCGGGTAAGTTGGATTTCATCCTGAAGCGTAATGATGTTTCTGCCGCCGCTGAGGTTCAGTCGATAATAGGTTCCCATTCCGTCGACCATCATCTGTCCGCGTTGATAGTCTTGTTGCTCCAGCAGTGTTGCTACGTTGTCCAGACAATTGTAAAGAAAATGGGGATTGATCTGGGCTTGGAGCAAGGAGAGATCGGATTCCCTCTTTTCATTCTGCTGGCTGTAGATCCGGGAAGACATCTTCTGGATGCTATCGATCATTTCGTTGAGACACGTCGTCAGTTTCTCGATTTCCTCGGTGCTTTCGGATGTATCCAGAATCGGCTCGAACAATCCATCCGAAATCCGTTCCGCCTGCAGACTCAATCGTTCCAGAGGCGTGGTGATGGTTCGGGAAAAAGATCTTGTGACGAAAATCACCGCAATCATCAATCCCGTGCAAAGCAGTACAATGAGAAGCACGCCCATCATGATCTGTTTGAGCAAGGATTGATAGGAGATGGCGTACAATACCGTGGCATCGAGATTCGAAAGCGGTTGGGAAAAGAAAGCATATCGTTTCCCTTGGATTTTTTTGTTGACGAAAGGGGTTGCGGAAGAAAAAGCCGTGTCCTTCAGGATGGCGGCGTGCAGCCCAAGGGCGTCGATTTCTGAAAGAACGGTTCCTTCGGAAAGAAGAAAAACGGATTCGTCCGCTCCTACGGCGGAAGCGAAACTTTCCGAAAGGCGTTCGGTAGCCAACTCGCACGAGAGCATGCCGAGGGTCTTTCCGGTATCGATGTCAATCAACAGCTTGTCGATATGAAGTTTTCCCAAACCGTCGTCGTGTGTCGGGGTTATGGAAAGGAGAATCCTACCGAAGGAGTTCTCCACACGCGTAAACGCCGGCATATCCGGCTCGACGGCAACAGAATGGGAAGTAAAGTCATAACGCCATCCGTTCGTGGACTGGATGAATCCGTCGTTGATCAACGTATCTATATCCATAATGCTGGTGATCGAACTTTGTAGTGATGATGCAAATTTCAGAATGCCATACGTGTTGGACGCATACGGTTGTCTCAGTGCGGTCTGCAGGCTGTTCGACGTGGAAAACGCCTTGATATTGTATGTCACGTTCCGGACGACTCCGTCCAGACTTTGGGCGATAAGTTGTGCTTTCGCCGTGCCTTTTTCCTTTACCTGTACGCGTCCGATCGATAGCGTTATGCCGGTGCTCACGACAAGAAGAATGACGATGACGGAGATGGCCGTTCCCAACGATAAGTCGAGGATTTTTCTTCGCAGACTGATATGTTTTTGCTGGTGCATACTGTCTCAGTATATGACGCGTAAGTCAGTTATGGCAAACGACAAAGTCGACGGGTTTTTCCATGTGAAACAGGAATCATCCATATACGGTTGTTCCGTACAGGAGGAAAATACGATTACATACAGAACAGAAGCAACAGAAGGAGGTTCTTATGCGAAAATACGTAATGGTCGTTTTGCTTGCTTTCTTGACGCTTGCCTTGCCGGTAAGCGCCCAAGGATCAGCGGAAAAAGCAAAGGCCGAAGAAAAAATCACACTTCATGTATTGTACAACGATACCGATTCAGGTGTGGAAGAGCAGATGAAATGGGTCATGCAGCAGATGCAAAAGCAGTATCCGCAGTACGACATCCAATTGGACATGAGTCCCGGAGATGCGCAGACGTACGAGACAAAAGTCCGTACCTTGATCGCCGCAGGTGGCGAGGACCTGGACATCTGGTGGGAGAGAGGCGGAAGTTGGGCTTCACCGCTTTTGACGGCGAAGAGCGCTCTTCCTCTTGACCAGTATCTCGACAAAGACGCCTATTGGGCGACGCTCATTCCGTCCGCCCGAAAGACGAACGGCGATGGCCATTTCTATGCATTGCCGTTCGAATCGATTTCTTACGAGATAATGTGTTACAACAAATCGATCTTCAAGCAATACGGTCTTGATGTTCCGAAGACTGTCGACGAACTGAAGCACGCCGTCGATGTGCTTGCCAAAACAGATTACATTCCGATTTCCGTAGGTGCAAAGGACGGATGGTGCGCGGCCATGATGTTCGAAGGATTTGCTTATTCCGTCGATCCTCAGATTACCAGCAAGATCGTGAAAGGAGATGCGAAGTTCTCCGATACCCCGTATGCGGAGGCAACGCAGGTAATGCGGGATCTCCTGCAGAGAGGTGCGTTCTCAAAGAACGTGGCATTGACGGGTATCGACGAGGCCTTGCCGCTTTTTGAGAGTGGTAAGGCGGCGATGATGGCCAACGGTTCGTGGGAAGTGGCTCCCGGATCGATGAAAATGGGTGATGATTTCGGGTATTTCTACTATCCCGTCATCCGCGCCGGAGATGTGCAGAAGTATGGGCAAAACTGCGCCGGGGGGTTGAAGGAAAACAGCGGCTATATGGTATATAGCGGAACGAAGCATCCGAAGGAAGCCGCCGAAGTGGCTCTTGCCTTGGCGCAAATGAGCAGTCGGTGGCTGTATGAAATCAGCGGCGATCCCATGGTTCCGTTCCTTCCCGAAAAACTGGGGTGGAAAAACGAGAAAGGTTTTGCGCCCGCAGTTGCTCAATTGGCGAAAGATCAACAGAACTTCCAGTTTGTCTACGGCCTCGTACAGGATGTAATGCCGACCGCCGCGGCATCAAGCGGTGTCATGGAGTATACCAGCAAGTTTATGGCAAGCGCGCCGTCCTATACCAACGAAGCATATTTGTCGGATATGGACAAAGCGGCTCGAGAAGAGTGAGCTTTTCCTTCCCCTTGGGAGGTTTTTCCTTCCAAGGGAATTTTGTGTTTTTGGAGAGAAAAGATGAAACAGGCACTTCAGACCAAGCGGAACATTGTCGCTCTCGCGGCTCCGGCATTGTTGCTACTCGTCC
>JBAXYP010000149.1:0-5218 GCA_041670725.1 Sphaerochaetaceae bacterium | reverse complement strand
GGTGGAAGTGACGCCTCTTTCTATTCGAATGTGCAAGAAAATTCTTAACTGTCAGCAACGGAAAATCTATGAGAACAGGGGAGAGATTCCTTCCTTCCTTTTGAACGGAAAGAGTTGATGATGGAATGACGTTTGCATACCCGTGGGCGATTCCACGGGTTTTTTTGTAAGCAAAATCTCCTCGTTGCATATGTTTCGGAAAACTCCGGCAACGAAGAAATGAAAAACCTTCGTCGTATCGGGTGTGGCGTGGTGCGAGAAAGACAGATGGTATGCATGGCTATAATGTATCGTTTCCATCGTAGCGCTGTTCGTTTCTGAGACGATGAGCGGAATCGAACCTGCACGGCAACAAAATTCAAACCAATGCAAAAGCAAGTGGGAAAGTGTGAGGGAAGATACATGAAACCAAAAGACCGCTTGACGATTTCGTTCGGCTTGCAATGGATTGCGTGCCGATGCCATGGAAGAACCCGACTGGGAATATTCGATATCTTGGAAAGGGGAAAAAACAAGCTTAAGACCAAACATTTGAGGACTGATGAAGCATCGTGTATGGGTGCCGAATGATTTGGAATCGATGAAAAACCGTTGTAGGTGACCGTGTGTTATGACTGCGCGTCCGATTGTTTTCCTTTAACCATACATTTTTACCCAATTAAGAGGCTATGATATTTGTTTTTACATTTATAATATTCCTAAATAGGATTCATAATTTGCAATAACATATGCAAGAGATGGTAACGATGAGCAGCGAGGGGCCGAAATAAACGCCGTGGGATGAAACCGATCGGGGCCTAGTTTGCTTGACACGCGAAGAACACGGCATCGGGTGTGTCTCGGGGAAAATATGAGCGGAGAAATGGGAAATTGGCGTAACGTACCCATACGGGGAAAGGTAGCGCAGGTGAGGCGGGCGCAAACGTGGATGGTTTGTTTTGTCGGGAGAAAACTATCGTACGCATGAGGAAAGTCGAGTTCAATCAAGAAAAGCGTTGCGGTCGGGAAGAAAAAGAGAAGGTGATCGTTTTATCTGGTTGCGGGACATCCATATAACATGTCCGTACGATCGGGACATCCTCTGCTTTACGATGTCCTCCTGTAGTACAACGGAATCCGGCATCATACATCAGGAAAAGGGCGCAGATTCTCTGCGTTTTCTCAAGTAAGTGTTGACAACCGGGAAGAAATGCCATGTGTTCGATAGGGAAATGCATAAAAACAATATTGAGAAGAGGATGGATTTCGTTGAAATGAGAAAATACCAACTGAAAATTTACGAAGAAGTGTATAGATAAAAAACTAATTTAATATGAAATGATATAGGATTGATATAAATACAATAGTGTAACAAGAAAAAGCCATATGAGAAAACTAAGGCTGCTTTACCCGACTACAAGAAATACGGGAGCATGGTCGGATCCCAACACGTCCATTGCAATGCCGCTTTCTTTGATGTGCCTTGCGTAGCGTTCGCTGACAAGCCAATAATCGATTCTCCATCCGATATTGTGCTCGCGCACGCCGGGGCGAAAGGACCACCATGAGTATTGATCCCGGGCGTCGGGGTGCAGCAAACGAAATGAATCGACGAATCCCATGGCAAGCAACTTCGAAAAGCTTTCCCGCTCCTGCAAAGTGTATCCGGCGTTTCCTTCATTGCTTTTCGGGTTCTTGATATCGATCGGTTCGTGGGCGACGTTCAGATCACCACAGACAAGGACGGGTTTCTTTATGTCAAGCGAATGCACGTATGAGCGGAATGCAGCGTCCCATTCCAATCGGAGGGGGAGTCGGGTAAGTCCCCTTTGGCTGTTGGGCGTATAACAGCAGACGACGAAAAAATCCGGGTATTCGCACGTAACGGTGCGCCCTTCATTATCCAAAGGATGTCCGATACCATAGGTAACGGACATCGGTTCGTTCTTCGACAGGACGGCGGTCCCTGAATACCCTTTTCTCTCCGCATCATGGAAAAAGGGATGGTATGATGCGTCGATCATTCCCAATTGGTCGAATTGGAGTTTCGTTTCCTGGAGACAGAACACATCCGCGCCGCTTTGGGCCAAGTACTGGTCAAAGCCCTTCTTCCTCGCCGCCCGAAGGCCGTTGACGTTCCAGCTGAGCAAACGCATCAGTACAGCCTCACTCCGATTTTGTTGGCGGCTTGGTACAGCTCTTCCGGCCAGACAGATGCTTGGACTTCGCCGATGTGTGCCTTGTGCAGCATCAGCATGCAGATTCTGCTTTGTCCGATTCCGCCTCCGATCGTCTGGGGAAAGTCTCCGTTCAAAAGCCGTTTGTGCCAGTATAAGTCCTTTCGTCCTTCACATCCTGTTATTTCAAGTTGGCGAAGCAATGTTTTTTGGTCGACGCGAATGCCCATGGAGGAAAGCTCCAAAGAATCACGCCGCACCGTATCCCAGACGATAATGTCTCCGTTCAGTCCAATGTATCCCTCTTCCGACGGTGTCGACCAGTCGTCATAATCTGGTGCGCGTCCTCCGTGCGTCTTTCCGTTGGCGAGTTTCGCGCCGATGCCGATAAGAAAAATTGCACCGTATTTCTTGGCGAGAAGTTTTTCCCTTTCCTGCGGCGCGAGGTCGGGATATGCGGCAAGGGCGTCTTCCGTATGGATGAATGTGATGGTATCCGGCAACGTGGGGGTACATGATGGATAATTTTCACTGACGAGGAATTCCGTACGTTTGATCACTTGATAAATATCACGTACGATCTCCTTGAGAAAATTGATATTCCTTTGCGAGTCGTCCATCACGCGTTCCCAATCCCATTGATCGACGTAAATCGAATGTATGGCATCGATTTCGTCGTCGGGCCTGATGGCGTTCATATCGGTATAAATACCGGTATTGGGAAGAAAATGAAGATCAGCGAGTTCCATGCGTTTCCATTTCGCGAGACTCTGGACGATTTCCATCCCTCTGTCATTCATGTTCCCGACCGAGAACCTTACGGGGCGTTCGACACCGTTCAAGTCGTCGTTGATGCCTGAGTTGCTCGGAACGAACAACGGACTGGTAATGCGGGACAATCTCAATTCTCCTGAAAGCTCCCGCTCAAAGGTGTCCTTGACAAATTTGATGGCTCGTTCCGTCTGTTTCGAATCGAGCAACGGTTGATAGTCTTTGGGGAAAAATGTTTTCATGGGCGCATCCTCACTGATAGGAAAGTGTAGCCTTTTTGTCATTGATTGAGAAGTGTGATACTATTGGCGGCATGATTCGTGTATGGATGGTCGACATGGGCGGTGTCCTTGCCCGCCACAATGACAAGGAAATGGAACGTGAGATCCTTCATTTTTTGGGTGACGACACGCATCGGTCCTTTGCGGAAATCAATCCTTTGCTGAGTGGCGGATTGCTTGATCGGATGAGTTCGATGGAAATTGATGAAATCTCATTCTGGCAGGAATTTTCGAACCTCAGCGGCCTTGCCGTGCCGGATCTGAACGGCGAATCGCTTTGGGGTAAATTCTTTCATCCCGCGATTGATCCGATTGTGTTGGATTGCGTGAAGCGGGTGAAACGTACGGGAGTGCGTGTCGTTCTTGCGAGTAATACCGAACCGGCACATGTCGGCATTCACCGTATGAGAGGCGACTATGATGTCTTCGATGCGGCCTACACCTCATGCCTGTTGCGGTGCGTTAAACCCGATGTCCGATTTTTTGAAGAGATTATGGTAAGGGAGGCTTCCCAACCAGGGGAGATGTTTTTCACGGATGACAGCCAGAGAAACTGTGATAGTGCGGCTTCATTGGGGATCGGAACCTATCGGTTTACGGATGCTCTCTCTTTGGAAGGAAAACTAACAAAAATGGGAATGCTTGATGCAGTGCAGGACAGAAGATTCGTAACAGTAAGCGATGTAGAAAGATAGTATTGTTAGCAAACATAATTAATTGGAGAAGCATATGACGTATTCAATGCCGGACGATTTCATGTGGGGGTGTGCTACCGCAAGTTATCAGGTCGAAGGGTTTCCTGATCGCGATGGAAAGGAACAAAGCATTTGGGATACCTTCTGCAAGAAGCCGGGGGCGATCCTCACAGGAGAGAACGGGGACGTGGCGTGCGAACAGTACGTACGGTATCCTGAAGATATCCGTTTGATGGCTTCCTTGGGTTTCAAAGCCTATCGTCTGTCGTTTTCATGGCCGAGAATCATCTCCTACGGTAAGGAAAACCAAGCCGGCATCGCGCATTATCGTGCGGTGCTCGATTGCATTCACAAGAACCATATGCAGGCGTACGTGACTCTGTATCATTGGGATCTTCCACAGAGTCTGGAGGATGCCGGAGGTTGGCTCAACAGGGATACGGCTTTTGCGTTTCAAAGATACGCCGAAGTGTGCTTCCGTGAATTTGGGGATCTCGTCGACGGATGGATTACGTTGAACGAACCGTGGTGTTCGGCTTATCTCGGGTATGAAAGTGGGGCCCACGCTCCAGGCAGAAAAGAGCATGGGTATGCGATAGCAGCGCATACGCTTCTTCTCGCGCACGGCCTCGCCGTACAATCTTACAGACGATCGAAACTGACGCAGCCGATCGGCATCGCGTTGAATCCCGCGGTGACGAAGCCTGCGACGGGATCGGAACAGGATGGCATCGCGGCATGGATGGAGGTGGTCACACAGACCGACATTTTTCTCGATCCGCTTATTAAGGGGAAGTATCCGGACGTCCTCTCCGAACAATTCGGGATGCGTTTCCCCGTTCGGGACGGAGACATGGAACTCATAAGTCAGAAACTGGATTTTCTTGGGATCAATTATTACAGCGAGCATACAATCTCCTATGACGAAAAAGCTCCTTATCTGTTCTGCGTCGTCCCAAGTTGGCAGAAGTGCACCGACATCGGCTGGCCGGTGACGCCCTATGGTCTCTTGCATGTTCTTCGGTATTTTTCCAAAAAAGCGCCGGGAACGGAGTTGTTCATTACGGAAAACGGCGCATCGTACGCAACAGGCACCTCTGTAGACGGGCGGGTGCATGACGCGCAAAGGTGCGAATATCTATGTCGACACATCGAAATGTGCCATCAGGCCATTTCAGAAGGGATCCCTTTGAAAGGGTATTTCGTTTGGTCGTTCATGGATAACTTTGAATGGACTTATGGGTATTCACAGCGTTTCGGTGTGGTCTATGTAAATTACCAAACCCAGGAAAGGATTCCGAAAGACAGTGCATTT
>JBAXYP010000148.1:0-5283 GCA_041670725.1 Sphaerochaetaceae bacterium | reverse complement strand
TGAAGGGGAACGAGCCTGTGACCCTGACCGTCCTGTGGTTCAACGACGGAAATGAAAGCGATGTGTTCAACGAAACGATGCAGGGGTATCTCGCCTCCCATCCGGGAGTAAATGTCGATCTGCAGGTTGTGGCCTTTTCCGACTACCAGCAGAAACTGAAGATGATGATCAGCGGAGGAAATCCGCCGGACATGGCGCGTATGGCCACGGCGGATCTGACGGCGTTGATCGACACGGTTCTTCCGCTGGAAGGGTATGCGGACGTATCCTCCCTTCAGGGACAGTTCGTTCCGAGCATGCTCGCCTATGCGTACAACAAAGAGGGCAAACTCGCCGCCCTTCCCACCGAAGCGACCGCCAACGGCATGCTGGTCAACAAGACCGCGTTTAAGAATGCCGGTATCGACGTAGACGAAGTGTCCAAAACGTGGACATGGGACGACTGGGAAAAAATCATCAAGAAAGTGGTCGAGGCGAACGCCGATCATGGCATGAAATACGGACTCGCCGTTGATTTCACTCCGCATAGGTTTTCGACCATCATGTATCAGTTCGGGGGAAGGTTCCTTACGGAGGACCAGAGCGGCATGCAGTTTGACAATCCGGGAACGATCGCCGCGCTTCAATGGTTCAAGCGGATGCACGACGAAAACCTGATTCCAAAGTCCGTGTGGCTGGGAAGCGAAAATCCCGCGGAATTGTTCCAGGCCGGAGTCGTCGCCTGCCATATCGGCGGGAGTTGGAACGTCAACACGTACCGAAAGAACGTTTCAGGATTCGAATGGGGAGCTGTCCAGATGCCCAAGGGGGCCATCCGTTCTTCCGTCCCAGGCGGGAAATTGGTCGCTTCTTTCAAAGGATGCGCCCATCCGCAACAGGCGGTGGATTTGATGGTGGCTTTTGCCGGCAAGGATAATTCGTCACGGTATGACAAGGAAACGATGAACATTTCCGCCCGAACGGATACGGACATCCAGTACGAAGCGAATGCATCCGATTTCGCCGTGTTTGCCGATGAACTGAGGGCTACGCCGGCGTACACCGCCAACGAATGGAAGAATCCGAACCTGGCCAAGGTTACCACCTATGCCAAGGAACAGATCGTCCAGTACCTGATGGGGAACATTGATGTGAAGACGTGCGTGGAAAACGTCGATAAAAAGGGCGCTGGTTTCTTCAAATAAGGATTATGCCGGTCGCCCCGGCGAAGGAAAGGCCATGACGGAATTCAGGAGAGGGACGCGGCAGTTCTGGACACCATATCTGTTTCTTCTGCCGAACCTGATTATTTTCATTGTGTTTGTCATCATCCCGGCGTTTCAGGGACTCGCCATGTCGTTCACCGACTGGTCCGTGTTCTCCACGCCGCGGTTCGTCGGTTTGGCGAACTTCAGGGAGTTGCTGTCCGACGATGTCTTTTTCATTACGTTCCGGAACACCGTGGTATATTCCGTCCTGACCGTTGTGTTGGTGGTCGTCGTTTCCCTCGCCCTGGCGCTTATGTTGTACCGGAACACACTGCCCGGGGAGCGTGCGTTCCGGGCGATCTTTTACATCCCCTCGTTGCTCAGCATGATCACGGTGGGTATCGCGTGGCGGTTCATTCTTGGAGACGAGATGGGCATCGTCAATTATCTGCTTCGATCGTGGGGAGGACGGGGTGTGGGATGGCTGACGAACGGGAAACTCGCGATGCTGAGCGTGATCGTCGTATCCGTATGGACATATGCGGGCTACTACATGATCATCTTCATCAGCGGTCTGCAGGCGATTCCAACGGAATTGTACGAGGCGGCATTCGTGGACGGCGCGAGTCCCGCTCGTTCCTTCAGGTCGATTACCCTTCCGTTGCTTTCCCCGACGACGCTGGTTGTCTCCATTCTTGCGACGATCAACGCGTTCAAGGCGTATGAGCTGATCCTGACGATGACGAAAGGCGGGCCCGGATATGCGACGAAATTCATCGTCCAACAGGTGTATGAGGTGGCGTTTCTCGAAGACCGCATGGGGTACGCCTCCGCGATGTCCATCGTCTTGATGTTGATGATCGGCGCCATCACCCTCATCCAGTTTCGGAGTGCGGGAAAGGATGGGACGTCATGAGGAAAAACGGCAGAAGGCGGTTTTTGCCGCTTCTTTTCATCATTTTGTGCGCCATCGCCGCTCTGTTCCCCATCGTCTGGGTGGCGCTCTCGTCGTTCAAACCACAGAGTGAGCTGTTCAGCGTTCCGATGCGGTTGCTTCCTCGGCGCTGGACGCTGGAGAATTACGAGGATGCGTTGTTGCGCGGCTCGTTTCCTGTGTATTTCCGTAACACCGCCTTCGTTTCGATCGTATCGACGATCATCACCGTGGTGATCAACGTCATGGCCGGATACGCCCTTGGAAAGTTCGTCTTCCCCGGCCGGACGTTCACGTTTTCGTTGATGATCTCCACGTTGATGATCCCCCTGCAGGTTATCATGATTCCTATTTTCCTTCAGCTAAAACGGCTTGGCCTGCTGAATTCCTTGTGGGGCATCATCATCCCGCCGGCGGCGACCCCGACCGGCGTGTTCCTTGCGCGGCAGTACATGTCGACGATTCCCGATTCCCTGACGGAAGCGGCGCGGATCGACGGGGGCGGGGAATGGTTCGTGTTCCGTTCCGTCATCATTCCGCTCTCCAAGCCGATCATCGCGACGATCGCGATCTTCTCCTTCATGTGGAGGTGGAACGATTATCTGTGGCCTCTGATCGTCATTTCAAAGAACGACAAGCAGACGATTCAGCAGGCGCTGGCTGGGTTCGTAGGCCAACTGCAGATCAATTGGTCGGATCTTCTGGCTATGACGACCATCACGATTCTTCCCATTATCATCGTGTTCCTTGCATTCCAGAAATTCTTCATGGAGGGGATCTCCGCGGGAGCGGTGAAAGGATAACCAATGAAATACGTGCTTCAGACATTACGTTCCTGTTCGCAGGACGGTCACAAAATCACCTGTACCGCGGACGGAGGGATACTGGTCCTTACGTTCTATTCGACCAGGATGCTTTATGTCTCGTATCAGTTCGAGGATCTCAAGACACCCGATTGCCTTGAAGCAGCGAACAAAATGCTCAAGGGGGCGCCTCCCGTTTCCCCTTCTTTGTCTCTGTCGTTTGAGGATGGGGGAGGGGCGTTCGTCGTTCATGCATCCGATGGGCCGGAACGCATGTCCGTTTCCATCGCGAAGGAAGGCGGCAATCTCATTGTCGAACGCAACGGACGCAGGATATCGGGCGGAGTATTGGGAAACGACGACACCGTCATTCCCCGAACCCAGGTACGTGCTTTCCGAAGGAAAGGCGATGCAAGTTGGTTTGCCCGGCTCAATTTCCCCACGGCTTCCGGTGATGCGTTTTTCGGTCTCGGCGACAAGACGGGGAAGCCTGATCGCTTCGGCAGACGATTCAGAATGTTCAACAGGGATGCGCTCGGCTACGATGCTGCGCACAATGATCCGCTGTACAAGTCCATTCCGTTTTTTCTCAAGCAAAACAGACGGGAGAAGACCGTTGCGGGCTATTATTTCCCGGAGGCGTTGATCGACGTTGTGGATTTCGGTTGCGAGAGTCCCTTCTATACCTACGTACAGCTACGGGAAGGACCGGTGGGCTATTATCTTTTCCTCGGAGATCGGTACGAGGAGATTCTCGCCTCCTACTGCGCGGTCACCGGATTGCCCGAATTGCCTCCGCTCTTCAGTTTCGGGTTTTTTGGTTCAAGTATGAATTATGTCGAACCGGATGATGCCGCTGACAGGATCCTCCGTTATTTTCGCGAAGTGGAGGAGTACGGCATTCCGTGCGAGGGAATGTACGTCTCCTCGGGATATTTGAAGGCGGATGACGGGCACCGCTATGCGTTTCTGTGGAACCAACGGAAATTTCCCGATTATGCTTCGTTTCTTTCCGCATTGCGAAAGCGCGGATACAATCTTACGATGAACATCAAGCCGGGAATCCTCACCACCCATCCGTGGTACAAGGAACTGGAGAGCAAGGGATTTTTCCTTCACGATAACGAAGGAAATGCATTGGTTGAGTATTACTGGGGCGGACAGGCTTCATTCATCGATTTCAACAATTTTGAAGCGCGAAAATGGTGGAAGGAAAAGCTCAAGGAATCATATCTTTCCCATGGGTGCACCGGTATTTGGAACGACAACAACGAGTGCGAACTGGAAGACCCCGAGACAGACGCGTACAAAGTACGGACCTTGTTTCCTCTCCTCATGTGTCAGGCCGCCTATGAGGCGTTCAACGAGGTTGATCCCGGGAAGCGGCATTGGATTTATACGAGAAGCGGGTATGCGGGAATCCAGAAATACGCGCGTACGTGGACAGGCGACAATACGAGTACGTGGGAAACATTGGCGTACAACCAGTTTCAGAACGTCGGGTTGGGATTGTCCGGCATTCCGTTCTACGGCAACGATCTCGGCGGGTTTTTCGGAGACGTTCCTTCGCGGGAACTACTGGTGCGCAGTTGCCAAAGCGGTGTTTTCCAACCGAGGTTCGTCATCCATTCGTGGCGGGCGGACGGGAAGCCCACGGAACCGTGGACCTATCCCGAAGCGGTCGGGATGATCCGTTTCTTGATCAAGGAACACTATCGGTTCATGCCGTACATCTACAGCACCGCATACGAGGCGGCGATTACGGGCAAGCCGATGGATAGGCCGCTCTTTCTTGAATTTCCCGACGATCCCGATGTTCCGACTGACCAGATCCCCTGCATGTTCGGGCCATCCGTCCTGAAACTCTTGGTCACCGATGCCGGAAGGACGGACGTGGATGCGTATCTTCCCCACGGTACCGTTTGGTATGATCCATCCGACAAGAGCATGAAGGAGGGGGGAAGGACGGTACGCTTCTCCGTTCCGCTCGGCGCGAACCGGTACCTCGCCCGCATTCCTTCGGTGATTCCTACGTCCGAAGGATGCACAAGCCTTGCGGCGGGGCGTTTTCCCCATTTGGTGTTTTCTCTGTATCCCGGTGAAGCGTCTTGTGTCTACCGGTATTTCGAGGATGACGGGGAGAGTTCGTTGGATAAGGGAACGTTCGCCGTCGTTCGCGTTGTCCTTGGGCAAGGACTCGTCACGTTGACGGTAGAGACGGGAACGCAGACAGTCAAAGGGGAGAGGGTGAACCTCGTGTTGCCAGACGGATTTTGTTTCGCCACCGGTTCACAGAGCCTTTCGGTGCCGTTGGAGCCGGGAATTTCTTCATTTCCGTTCTCTGGCCGGTATCGTTGAG
>JBAXYP010000147.1:0-5284 GCA_041670725.1 Sphaerochaetaceae bacterium | reverse complement strand
GGCGGGTTTTTTCAAAGGAGATGCCCATGATACCCAGCAAGAAAAGAGGCAATGGGTGGTTCAACGTGTTCGTCCTGCCCGCCCTCATCATTTTTTCCATTGTTGTTCTCGTGCCGTTTGTCATCGGCATCTGTTACTCGTTTGTATCTTGGGATGGACTTGTGATGCACAAGCCGCAGTTCGTCGGCATGACGAATTACGCCAAACTTTTTCACGATGCCCGCTTCGGACAATCGGCGATTCATACCATTCAGTTCACCGTCGTAGCGGTTCTCGCCATCAACATCCTTGGATTGTTGTTGGCGTTGATGGTCACCTCGAGCCTGAAGATCAACGCAGTCGCACGGACGATGTTCTTCATGCCCAATCTTATCGGCGGATTGATTCTCGGTTATATCTGGCGTTTTATTCTTTCTGACGCCTTCAAGGCGATCGGGGAGAGGACCGGGATGACCTCGATATTCTTCAACTGGTTGCTTGATCCCCATGCGGCATTGGTGTCGTTGGTGGTCGTCATCACTTGGCAGATGGCAGGCTACGTGATGATTATCTATATCACCGGCATCCAATCCGTTCCTGATGAGGTGATGGAGGCCGCCGTGATCGACGGGGCTACCGGATGGAAGCGGTTTTTCAGAATTGAGTTGCCGTTGATCATGCCGTCGGTAACGATCTGTACCTTTTATTCGTTGTCCAATTGCTTCAAGATTTATGACATTAACTTATCGCTGACCGGTGGAGGGCCCGGCGTTTCCACGGAGATGTTTGCCATGAACATCTACAATGAAATCTTCTCGTACAACAACTATGGGTACGGACAGGCGAAGGCCATCATGTTCTTTCTTTTGGTCGCCGCCGTAAGTCTTACCCAAGTCGTGCTGACCAAGCGGAAAGAGGTGCAACTATGACGACACGACGAAAAGTTGGACGGTTTGTCGCATCCTTGTTGATTCTGGCTTTGGGATTGTGTTTCCTTTTCCCTTTGTACATCATGGTGGCCAATTCGCTGAAAAACCGTGCCCAGTTGTATGCTGACCCCGTAGCGCTTCCCACCACCGCGCTGTGGGGAAACTATACTGAAGCGATGGAGAAGATGAATTTTCTCAGATCATTTGCCAACTCGTTGCTGATTACCATCATCTCCGTGGCGTTGATTGTTTTCTTTTCATCGATGTGCGCATGGATGATCACCCGAACGGGAGACAGAAAAAGCAAAGGGATTTATTTCCTGTTCGTTGCGACGATGCTCATTCCGTTCCAGACATTGATGATGCCTCTCGTTCAAATGATGAAGTGGTCCCGTCAGTTTTTGGGGATTCCTGTGCTCAACACATATCACGGGATCGTGTTTCTCTATATCGGTTTCGGCATGTCGATGGCCGTATTCCTGTTCAGCGGCTTCGTGAAAAGCATTCCCATTTCCTTGGAGGAGGCGGCTACGCTTGACGGTTGCTCCGTCTGGGGCGTCTTCTGGCGCGTGGTGTTCCCAATGCTTACTCCGACGACGATGACCGTCATCATTTTGGATATCATCTGGATCTGGAACGATTACCTCCTGCCGTCGCTCGTACTGAACAATAAAGCGCTTCGGACCATCCCGTTGTCAACGAGTTCGTTTTTCGGTGTGTTCACCATCCAGTGGAATCAGGCGATGGCCGGTTTGACATTGGCGATCATCCCCGTAGTGATCTTCTATTTCAGTGCCCAGAAATACATCATCAAGGGCGTTACCGCAGGGGCAGTCAAATGAAACTCTCCATCAACAGACCGTATGGGTCGCTTGGGCAGAAACAGCTTTCCGTTGAGGAGACGCTGTTGCATAACGCCAACGGATACTTCGGCGTCCGCGCGGCGTTTGAGGAAGGGTATCCCGAAGGATACGCGACCGTGCGCGGATCGTATCTCAACGGCGTATACGACATTGAGCCCATGCCTCAGGCGGAACCACTCTACGGTCTCGTTAACGAGAAACAGACGATGATCAATGTGGCGGAGGTACAGTCCATCAAGGTGTATGCGGCGGGCGAACTCTGCAGTCCTTTTACAGGTATCCGTCATGAAGGCGGGCGAACCCTTGACATGTCTGAGGGCGTCACCAGACGGGATCTCGCGTGGGAAGGCGAACATGGGGGCAAGGTTCGCATGACGATTACCCGCATGGCGTCGTTCACCCGTCTTCCCATTTTTGTGGTTGCGTATCGTATTGTGGCGGAAGCGGAAGAGGAAATCGCCGTCGTGACTCGTCACGACGCGGATGTGTGGAACTTCTCCGATCCGAACGATCCTCGACTTGCTTCCACCGCAGAACGTCATATCCTCGTGGACGATATCCGGCAGAACGGACGGGTTTCCACCATCATCACGCATGCTTGCCGAAGTGGTATCCGTGTGGTCAGTTCCGTGTTCGAAACGCCGGATCGGGTTCCTGACGAGGAAAGCCATCATTGCGATGCATTCGGTGCGGACAACCGCTTCCTGTTTACGATGAAGCAGGGGGATGTGGTTGGTTTTACCCATATCGTTTCGTTCTCCGATTCGCTTCGCTCCCGCGATCCCGTCGATGCGTCCTTCGAAGCGGGACGGAAAGCGGTTGCCGATGGCTTTCCCGTGCTGCTCAAGGAACAGGATGCGTATCTCTCAAAATTCTGGGAAAATGTCGATGTCGGCGTCGAAGGGGACGACGAACTTTCCTCGGCGTTGGCGTTCAATGTATATGAATTGCTCCAGTCTGCGAGCCGTGACCAGTATGGACATCTGGGGGCGAAAGGTTTGTCCGGAGAAGGGTACGAAGGGCATTACTTTTGGGATACGGAGATTTACGTGCAGCCGTTCTTCACCCTTACCATGCCTCGTTTGTCTCGAAATCTGCTTTCCTACCGGTACGCTATTCTTCCTGAAGCCAGGAAAAACGCCTTGTTGCTCGGTCATGAGAAAGGGGCGTTGTATCCCTGGAGGACGATCAACGGAAAGGAATGTTCCGGTTTTTTCCTTTCAGGAACGGCACAGTATCATATCGACGGCGCGATCGCCTACGCGGTGGTCCAATATTATCAGGTTACCGGGGACGAATCGTTCATGGAGGAGATGGGACTGGAGATGCTCTTGGAAATCGCCCGCCTGTGGCTGGACCTTGGCGTGTACGTGGACGGGACGTTCCGGCTGAATTGCGTCACCGGTCCCGACGAGTACACTTGTCTCGTCGACAACAACTACTATACCAATGCGTCGGCGAAGTACGATCTTTGGTGGGCCGTACGGTATTACCGTGAAATGGAACGGAAAGGGAAGGCGCAAAAAGCTAAACGGAACACCGGCATTACCGAGGAGGAACTTTCCGCTTTCTCCAGGGCTTCCGATGCGGTGTATCTGCCTTATGACGAAAAACGTGACATTACGCCGCAGGACGACAGTTTTCTGGAAAAGAAAGTCTGGGATTTGGATGCGACGCCGAAAGATAAATTCCCGTTGCTCCTTCATTATCATCCGCTGACGTTGTACCGTTATCAGGTATGCAAGCAGGCGGACGCGGTGCTGGCGCATTTTCTTTACGAGCCGCTTGTCGGAGAGTCTACCCGGTATCGTACGTTCCGGTACTATGAGAAAATCACGACGCACGATTCTTCGCTGTCCAAGTGCATCTTCAGCATCGTCGCGGCGAAACTCGGCTTGGTCGAGGAAGCGTACGCATACCTTGGCGATAGCGCCGAGATCGATTTGAGGGATTCCAACAAAAACACCAAGGACGGCATCCATACGGCGAACATGGGCGGAGGGTATCTTGCATTGGTGTTTGGCTTCGGAGGACTCAGGGTGGATGCCGCAGGGATACGGCTCGCTCCGTGTCTGCCATCCGCCTGGAAAGGTTATCATTTCACCATTCGGTATCGGGACAAGGTATTGCGCGTGACGGTGGCAAAAAAGGAGGTCGTGCTTTCATTGCGGGAATCCGGAGTGTTGCCCGTCTCTCTCTATGACCGCGTCGTGAGGGTGACGGACAAGCCTGTGGAGGTACCCCGATGCTGACCGCCTGCATTCTCGATCTCGACGGAGTCGTGTGCCATACGGACGAATTCCATTATCAGGCATGGAAGACGCTGTGTGACCGGCATGGCTGGGCGTTTGACCGGACGCTGAACGAACAACTAAGAGGCGTGAGTCGACGAGAAAGCCTTTCCATCATCCTTAAGGATAACGGCCTTACTGCTACGGAAGCGGACATGCAACGGATGATGGATGCGAAGAACGGCGTGTACCGTTCGTTATTGATGACGTTGACGCCTTCGGATCTGGAAGCGGATGTCGTCCCGGTTTTGCAAGCGATGCGAAGTCACCACGTCCAGGTCGGATTGGGCTCGTCAAGCAAGAATGCGCCGTTGATTCTCCAGCGGCTCGGTATCACCGGTTTGTTTGATGCCGTCATCGATGGTTCGATGATCACCAAGAGCAAACCCGATCCCGAGGTATTCTTGACCTGCGCTTCGAGACTCGGCGTGAGGCCGTGTGACGCGATAGTGGTGGAGGATGCCATCGCCGGCATCCAAGCGGCCATCAGAGGTGGATTTGTCCCCGTGGCGTATCGTCTCCACGTCCCCTCGCTTCCCGCTGGTCTGCGTCATGCCGAGACGTTCACCGATCTTTCCTCGGTGTTCGGCCTTGGCCGATAGTGGCCGCCTTGCATGATGCCAAGGAGTTTTTCACCATTTCTTCGATTGCCTGCTGGGTATGAAACGCCATATGGGGCGTGATGATGACATTCGGGTAGGAGCGGAGAAGCAAAAGTTGCCTGTCGGAAATCGGCATTCCCTTGCAGTCGTCGTAGTACAGTTTCTTTTCGTTTTGAACGACATCCAGCGCTGCCGCGCCGATTTTTCCCCGCTCAATCGCCGCTATCAAGGCATCTTGGTCAATGAGAGACCCCCGCGCCGTATTGATAAGCACCGTCTTGTCCTTCATCATCGCGAATTGTTCCTTTCCCAACAGAGGGCTGTCCGTGTTGGTTGCGGGGACGTGGAGTGTGATGATATCGCTGCTTTTGAGTAACTCGTTGAGCGATACGTAGCTGACCGATTTCGCAACTTCCGAATCCCGATGGATATCGTTGGCGAGGATCGCGCAACCGAAACCTTTCAGAATACTGACGACGGTCCTTCCCATCCTTCCGGTTCCGATCACGCCGACCGTTTTGTCATGCAATTCGGTACCAGTGGTACCGGGCAAGGTGAAATCCTGGATCGCCGCGCGTTGTTGAATCTGCTTCATTTTCCTCAGGCACATCAGCATCAGC
>JBAXYP010000146.1:0-5290 GCA_041670725.1 Sphaerochaetaceae bacterium | reverse complement strand
TTCGAAGAGGCGGCCCATTTGTCCAGCGACGGTTCGTTTGACTTGTATGAAATCTGCAGGGCGCTGTACGACATCGGCTTCGACGGTCCGATCCGTCCCGATCACGGGCGGATGATCTGGGGGGAGAAAGCGATGCCCGGATACGGACTGTACGACAGGGCGTTGGGCGCTGCGTACATCAACGGGCTGTGGGAAGCCATCGACAAGAACGTGAGGCATAGTCGCTGAGATGGAACGGATCACCGCCAGCGAACAGATTTTCCGGACGCTTCGCAAAAGGATCCTCTCGATGGAACTCAAGCCCGGGGAGAGCGTGAATGTACAGGCTTTGGCCGACGAACTGGGGGTCAGTAAATCTCCGGTCCGTGATGCGCTTCTGAAACTCAGGGAAGACAATCTGGTGGAGATACTGCCGCAGAGCGGCACGCACGTTTCTCTCATCGATATGGACCAAGTACGCGTGGAGCGGTTTCTTCGTACCAGTTTGGAGGCGGGGGCGGCCGTTCGGTTCTGTGCGTCGCGTACCGACGAGGACCTGGCCGATATGCAACTGGCCATTGAAGCGCAGAAAAACGCGTTCGGGCGGAACGACATGGCGATGTTCCTTGCGTACGACGATGCGTTTCACTCGGTGTTGTTCCGAAGCCTTGGATTCGATCGGCTGTGGAACATCATCCAGAACCAAAGCGGAAACTATCATCGTATTCGCCTTTTGTCGTTTGGCATGCCGCAAGTGTGCGAGGATATCATCGACAAGCATCGGCAGATGCTTGCCGCGTTCCGCAATCGCAGTGAACAGGATGTCTCGTCGTTGGAGGAGAATCATTTGGGTAAATTGGATGACGAGGCCGCGGAGATTGAGGCGCGGTGTCCTGGATATTTCAAAAAACAAGGGAAGAAGGAGAACCTATGAAACTGAATGCGAAAGGGATCATGGACCAGAAGGAATGGGGTGCGAAGGGATATGGCATGCCGCGGTTCGACCGCGACGCAATGGTTGCGAGGACCATCGAGGCCCCTGTATGGATTCATTTTGGCGCGGGAAACATTTTCCGTGGTTTTCCCGCGATGCTGATGCAGCATCTGCTTGATTCGGGGTTGTCCCAGAAGGGCATCGTCGTTGGAGAGGGGTTCGACTATGAAATCATCGACAAAATCTATGTGCCGCATGATGACCTTTCCCTTCTCGTCACGTTGAAGGCGGATGGAACGATCGACAAGACGGTGGTCGGCTCCGTCGCGGCGGCTTACAAATGTGATTCGTCGTTTACAGCCGAGTGGAAGAAATTCCAGGATGCGTTCGCGTCGTCTTCGCTTCAGATGGTCAGTTTCACGATCACGGAGAAAGGGTACGGACTGAAGGGGAAGGACGGCGCTTACATGCCTTTCATCGTCTCGGACATGCACAGCGGTCCTGAGGGGAAACTCTCGAGCATGATGAGCAAAGTGACGGCGCTTGTGTATCATCGTTATCTCCATGGGGCCGCGAGTCTCGCGCTTTGCTCGATGGATAACTGTTCCCACAACGGGGAGAAGTTGGAGACGGCGGTGAAAGCGATCGCGGAGGAATGGGTGAAAAACGGGTTCTGCGAAGAAGGTTTCCTTGGATACCTTGGGCGGGACGTCTCATTCCCGTGGTCGATGATCGACAAAATCACCCCGCGGCCGGACGAGAAAGTCCGGAAACTGCTGGAAAAGGACGGGTTCTCCGATACCACGGTGGTGGTGACGGGCAAGAACACCTATATTGCTCCGTTCGTCAACGCCGAAGGGCCGCAATATTTGGTCATCGAGGACGATTTTCCCAACGGAAGACCTATGCTGGAAAAGGCCGGAGTGTATTTCACCGACAGGGATACCGTCAACAAGGTGGAGAAGATGAAGGTCTGCACCTGCCTCAATCCGTTGCATACGGCCCTCGCTGTCTATGGTTGCCTTCTCGGATATACGCTGATTGCCGATGAGATGAAGGACCCTCAGCTTCGGAGAATGGTGGAGATCATCGGCTACAGGGAAGGGATGCCGGTCGTCGTCAATCCGGGGATCATCGACCCGAAGGCGTTCATTGACGAAGTCGTACAGACGCGCATTCCCAATCCGTTCATGCCGGATACTCCGCAGAGAATCGCCTGCGACACCAGCCAGAAACTTCCCATTCGTTACGGGGAGACGATCAAAGCGTACATGGCCGACAAGCGTTTGAACCTTGCCGATTTGCGGGTGATCCCGTTGGTGTTCGCCGGATGGTGCAGGTATCTGATGGGCGTGGACGACCACGGCAATCCATTCTCGCCGAGCCCCGATCCGAGACTTGCCGAAGAAAGCGCCTATGTGGCCTCGATAAAACTCGGGGACAAAGGTCCGTTCGATCAGATACTCCGACCGATTCTTTCCGACAAAACGCTGTTTGGCGTCGATCTGTACGAGTGTGGTTTGGCACCGCTTGTCATTCGGTATTTCACCGAGTTGGTTTCCGGTGTCGGTGCGGTACGAAAGACATTGGAAAAGTACGTCTCCTAAGCATATCAAGCCCGTCCGGAAATTTTCCGGCGGGTTTTAGATTCTTTCATTGTAATCGATTGCGAGATGATGTATCGTATCAAATGTGACCATCTATGATATCGCAAAAGAAGCAGAAGTGTCGGGGAGTACCGTTTCCCGTGTGATGAACGGAAAAGCCGGCGTCAACCGGGAAACCAGGGAAAAAGTACAGGCGCTTCTGGACAAATACCATTTCTTCGCGAACGAAACCGCCCGCGGGTTGGTCAACCAGAGCCCGAGGATGATGGGAATCCTCATCGCCGACATCAGGAACACCCATTATTCCGACGGAGCCTACCTCATTGCCCAGGAATGCGCCCGGTACGGATATTGTTCCCTGATCTTCAACACCGGCGATGACGACGCGTCAAAGGTTGAATACCTGCGCATCCTCTCCGCTCGTCGCGTCGACGGGATCGCGATGATCGGTTCGACCTACCAATGCGATGCCGTCAGAGATGCCGTTTCTTTGTACTTCCCCGACAAACCGGTGGCCATTGCAAACGGATATCTGGATATGCCTCATGCCTACGGTGTGCTTGCCGATGAGGAGAGCGGCATTTTTTCCTGCGTCAAGCTGTTACAAGAAAAAGGAAAGCGACGAATCGTCTATGTGACGGGGACCGATACTCCCAGCAACAGGAACAAACTGGCGGGATATGAAAAGGGGATGCGTTTGCTGTACGGGATGGAGCCCGAGGTGTGGCAGGCTGGCGGAGCGGGATATCAGGAAGGGTATGGGACGACGCGTCGCATCCTTACGGAGAGCAAGGGAGTCGATGCGGTCATCTATGCCGTGGATTTGCTCGCCGCAGGCGGCATCCGGGCGGTGCTGGACTCAGGGTTGCGTATTCCGACTGACATCGCGCTGGTCGGCGTTGACAACAGCAGGTATGCGTACGTCACCACTCCGAAACTTACCAGTCTGGATACCAAGTTGAGCGATTTGTCCCTCACGTGCGCAAGAGTCCTCGTCAACGCCGTTTCCCACGAAGACGGTGCGAAGAGGATGGTGGTTTTCTCTTCGATCGTGGAGCGGGAGACGACGTAGGCTTGACGTGGGGGAAAGGTGGTTGTATATTTTTTCTGCAATCGATTGCAAAACAAGGAGACGATTATGATCGCAACAAATTTGGCCGATGAGGACGGCTGGCTTCCTTCCGCATTGAAGCGGGCGTTCGCCTATCTTCGGGAGACCGATTTCTCTCGTCTGAAGTCGGGGACGTATCCCATCGAGGGGAGGGATATGTTCGCCAAGGTATTCTCTGTGGATACGCAGGACATCGCCCTCTGCAAGGCGGAGTTTCACAATACCTTCATTGACGTGCAGTATTGGGCGGATGGTGCGGAACTTCTTGCTTGTTCGCAGCGTCAAGGGGACGAGCAGATCATTGAAAGCCATCCCGACGACGATTTGTATTTTTGTCCCGTCCCAGATGAGGAGTCGCTGTTGCATGCGAAGAAAGGCGACGTCATCGTCTTCTTCCCCAGCGACATCCATCGTCCGGGCGGTGCGTGGCGAGGCCGGAGCGTGACATGCAGAAAAGTGGTCGTAAAAGTCAATGCGAGGTTGATCGGAAGGGGCCGACGCGGATCGCGGTGATCGGAGACGGGGCGACGGGAAATTTGTTCGCATCCTGTCTTTGCCGATTCTCCGGTAACGCGTATGTCCTGACGTTCCAGAACGGATGCACACACGATGCGTCAGGAGATGATGGTGCGGACGATTTGCGCGTTGGAAAGAAACCCAGGGAATGACTCTGGGAAGGAGCATATGATGGATTGTGTGTATATGATGCAAGGGTTGCGGGTCGTTGATCTGACAAAGGAACTCGATCCGGCGACGGAGACACGCAGATGCAAGCTGTATCGTTTTAATACGGGAGGGCCCATTCCCGATTACCATACCAACATGGATCTGATGAGTCATTTGGGGACGCATTGCGAGTGTCCGTATCATCACGACGATGCGTGGCCGTCCGTAGCCGATCTGCCGTTGACGACATTTTTCGGTCGTGCGATTTATGTCGATTTTCAGAATGCCTTGCCGAATTCCTATATCACTGCGACGATGCTGGATGCATATTGCGCCCCGAAGATGAAGGAAGGGGACATCGTATTGATCGATTCTCCGTACAAACTCCCGCCGTTTACCGCGAAGACCAACACGAAGGAAGACAAGCGTCTTTTGGTGAATGGGGAGACCGCAAAATGGTTCAAAGAGCATAAAGCGAAATGCATCGGGTTCGGAGACGGTGTATCCATCGAGAACCGGAACGAGGACGTCAAACCGTTCCACGATATCCTGCTTGCCGAAAACATTGTGTTTCTCGAGGTGCTGAAGAATTTGGACAAGCTGTCAACCGATACGTTCTTTATGAGTTACGCACCGATTCCCCTCAAGGGGTTGGATTCCTGTCCTGTGCGTGCGTATGCGATCGAGGGACTTCCGGGGTTCACCGCCTAATCGGTTTCGTATTGATGCAAAAAGGATCTGCCTTCTCTTTCGGGCAGATCCTTTTTCGTCTGTGGTTAATTGATTACGCTTTGGTGATGGACGGAAGCCAGGTGGAAAGCGGTGGCCAGAAAGTAACGACCATCAGGGCGAAGACCATCGTCAGGAATAATAATCTGCGCTTGCGTACGGTCATTGGGTCATTCCTCTTGATTTCGTCCCATGATCCGTTTGGCGATCATCAGGACGACCATGCAGAACAATGCGATGGAGATGGTGGCGATGCCTCCGCCA
>JBAXYP010000145.1:0-5310 GCA_041670725.1 Sphaerochaetaceae bacterium | reverse complement strand
TTTCCCGTCCTCGCTGACGATTCCGCCGATGCTCACTACTGCTCCGGCAACTTGCTCGATGGATCCTTTGGTCATTCTGAGCAGAGACTTCAGTACTTGGTAGAGAAGTTCCTCCGGTTTCGGAGAAGCCGAAACCGGAAATCGTTCGAACCTGAGCGAGGTACCCGTCAGATCCGAGATGGACATTGAACAGTTCCTACTTCCCATATCCACGGCGATGACGAGTTTTCCCGTCTTGTTCAATGACAGAGGAGTAGGTCTTCGGCCTGTGGATGTCGTGGCTTTCTCTTTTTCCGTCAACAGACCTTCGTCAACCAAGGTTTGGACGATTTCTCCGCAGGAAGGTTTGTTCAAACCAAGTGTTTTGGAGATATCGGCTCGACTGATCATGTCATGTTTTCTGACTAGGTTCAGAACCCGGAGCCGGTTGATTGTCCGGATTGCGTGCGGCTGGGAAAAATTCATGCCTCCAGCATACCTTGCGGCTCCGATTTTGTGAACCTCTGGGGAAGTTGTCATTTTCTTGTTTTTTGATTACTTTATCCAACGTAGCACTGGAGGTTTGTAGCGTATGGCTGAAAAGAAATTTAAGACCGAGGTGGCTGATCTCTTGCATTTGATCATCCATTCTTTGTATTCGAATAAGGAAATATTCCTTCGGGAATTGATTTCCAATGCGTCCGATGCACTTGATAAACTCAAGTATCTGACGCTTACCGATGAGAAACTCAAATCGATTCCATTCGATCCGAGGATTGACATCTCGTTCACTGCCGAGGGACAGAAGACGTTGACGATCAGCGATAACGGCATCGGCATGAACGAGGAGGATCTCAACGCCAACTTGGGAACCATCGCTTCTTCGGGCACGCGGAAATTTCTTGCGTCCCTGTCCGATGAACAGAAGAAGGATTCCAATCTGATCGGTCAGTTCGGCGTCGGGTTTTATTCCGCTTTCATGGTTGCCGGCAAAGTGGAGGTCATTTCACGGAAAGCGGGAGAGGATGCCGCGTTCAAATGGTCTTCCATGGGGGAAGGGACTTACAATGTGGAACCTGCGAGCAGAGATAGCCAGGGATCTACGATCATTCTGTATCTGAATGAAGATGGCAACGAGTATGCAAGCCAGTGGGAACTGAAGAACCTCATCAAGAAATACAGCGATAACATTGCGTTCCCGATTTATCTTACGTACGATGACGTCAAATATGATGACAAACAGAAGGATGAGAAGGGGAATCCCAAGACAACCAAGGAACACAAGGTCGAGCAAATCAACAGTTGCACTGCTCTGTGGAAACGGAATAAGAACGAACTGAAAGCCGAGGATTACCAAAGTTTCTATAAGTCGACGTTCCACGAAAGCGAAGATTCCATGTTTTATCTCCATACCAAGGCGGAGGGGACGTTGGAATATACGACGCTGTTTTACATCCCGGAGAAAGCCCCATTCGACATGTATTACGCCGATTACAAACCTGGCGTAAAACTCTATGTGAAACGAGTGTTCATTACCGACGATGACAAGGAACTGATGCCTACGTACTTGCGATTTGTCCGTGGCATCATCGACAGCGAGGATCTTCCCTTGAACGTCTCGCGTGAAATCCTGCAACAGAACAAAATCATGTCGACCATCAGAAGCGCCTCGGTGAAGAAGTTGCTCGGTGAGTTCAAACGAATTTCCGAACAGGATTCCGCCTTGTATACGAAATTCATCGAACAATACAACCGGCCTCTGAAGGAAGGGCTGTACACGGATTGGGAGAACCGTGATGATCTTTTGGAGCTCGTCCGGTTCAAATCCTCCAAGGAAGACGGATATGTCAGTCTGAAGCAGTATAAAGAGCGTATGCCGGCGGAGCAAAAGAATATTTATTACATCGCCGGAGGGAAAGAGGAGACGCTGAAGAACAGTCCGCTTATCGAGGCGTACACGAAGAAAGGATATGAGGTCCTCGTCATGAGCGAAGAGATCGACGAATTCGTCGTCGGTACCATCGGAACTTACAAGGATCTTCCGCTTAAGGCGATCAACAAGAGCGGCAGCATGGACGATCTGAAGAAGGACGATGCCTCGAAAAGTGAGACGACGAACGAATCCAAAGACCTGATTTCCGTCATCAAAAAAAGCCTCGGGGATCGTGTGAAGGATGTCGTCGTCAGCACGAGGCTTACGGATTCGCCCGCTATCATCGTAGTGGACGAGAACGAGCCGACGGTGCAGATGCAGCAAATTCTAAAGAGCATGGGACAGACATTTAACGAGGGGAAGCCGATCCTTGAGGTGAATGTCGACGATCCGATGGTGAAGAAGATTTCTGCGCAGAAGGATCAGGCAGTGATCGATGATTATTGCTCCGTTCTGCTCGATCAAGCATTGCTCACCGAAGGAGTGATGCCCAAAGATCCGGTGGATTTCACAAAGAAACTGCATGCGTTACTCGCGCGCTGAGATGTGTGGGTAACCTCGGGCAAGGGGACGTCTGTTCCCTTGCTTTTTTTATACCCAGATGGTACGTTTTTGAAGACAATGAAGGGAGGGACGGCATGATATTGTTCGACGGTGAGGCGACGAGACAATCCTTTTCCCAAATGTTCATAGACAATCTTGAAGGTTGGTCAAGCAAGGGGTGGGTTTCCTTCCTCGGAACGCTTCTGGGCGGATTGGTATGGGTTCTTGTGATGCGCCTGCTCATCAAATGGTTCCTTTACGTGTTACGGAAGGTATTTGCCAAAGGTAAGGGCGTAAATCAATTAATGGCGAATTTCATTTGCCAGATCATCAACATTCTCGCCTGGATTCTTATCATCGTCTGGTTTCTCAACCACATGGGCATCAACATGGGGCCGGTACTTGCAGGTCTTGGAATTACCGGCGTCGTTTTGGGGCTTGCGTTCCAGGAAACGCTGGGGAACCTTCTCTCCGGCGTGATGATCATCATCAATGCGCCGTTCAAGATCGGGGATTATATCGACAGCGGTTCGTTCAGCGGAACGGTATCCGATATGGATTTGATCTGCGTGACGCTGGTCACGCCGGACAACAGACGCATCACCATGTCAAACAAACTGGTATGGGGCAGTCCGATCGTCAATTATTCCGCGATGGATAAACGTCGTGTCGACATGACGGTTTCCGTTGCCTACGGTTCCGATATTTCCAAAGTGAAAACGCTTCTTTTGCAGAGACTTGCTTCTTATCCGGAGGTGCTTCCCAGTCCCGCACCGACGGTCGAGGTGGGGGATTTGGGTGAAAATGCAGTGGATTTCATCGTCAGACCATGGACAAAGCCGGAAGACGTATGGCCGATTCGTTGGCGTTTCCAAAGTGAATGGTATGATTTGCTGGCAAATGCGGGTATCGATGTCCCGTTCGACCAGTTGGACGTTCATGTCAAATACGACAACGATTGATCACGGCCTTTTATCCAAACCGATGATGTAGATTTCGAATGAATCTTCCCTGCATGCTTGGGGTTTGAACGGTTTGACTTTGGCAAACAGCTCTCGCATTTGCCGGATAATCTCCACTTGTCCACCTCCTTGGAAAATCTTCAGGATGAGATTTCCGTGGACTTTAAGTTGTTCCTTTGACAAAACGACGACTTGTTCGGCGAGCCATTCGCTTCGCGAGGTATCCACCGAACGGTTTCCGGTAGTCATCGGAGCCGCATCGCTGATGATTGCGTCGTAGGGGCCGAGTTCGACCAGTTTTTCCCTGATTTCCTTGGAGAACGCATCGCCGACGAACGTCGTGACGATGGGAGGAATTGGGGAGATGGAAAGAGGATTCAGATCGACGCTTACCACGCGTCCTGTGCCTTTGAGTAACTCCCTGCATGTATACAGCGTCCATGAACCGGGGGCTGCCCCGACATCCAGGACATTGTCTCCCTTTTTGATCAGATGGAATGATTTTTGGATTTCTTCCAGTTTATAGATGCTCCGCGCGGGGTATCCTTCCCTGTGTGCTTGTTGCGTGTATCTGTCCGCCTTGTCTCTTCTGCTGTTGATGTTTCCCATGACGTCCTCAGTACAATATCGGTTTGCCTGTCCGGAAGGAGCGATAAATCCCGTCGATGAGCCTTACCGTTTCCAGTCCGTCCCAGCCGGTGACCAGTGGATCCCGTTCTTCGCGGATGGCATCGGAGAAATCCGCGATTTGCAGGCCGAGGAAGTAGGAAGAACCGCTATGGGATGCAAAGAACCGTTTGTCTTCTTCCTTCCATTTTTCCCGTAGTGATTCCTCTCCCGGTATCGTCCATAGGTCATTGAACGGGACATCTCCCGAATTCGGGATTGCGGTGGATGTCCCCCCGTCCGTCTGGACTCCAACGGCAGCCCCGTTGTCCCCGAAAATATGTACCGTATTGTAGAGCCCGGGATTCTGGGAATTGGAGAGCATCAAACTGGCGATGGCACCGCCTTTGAATTTTACCGTGGCGACCGTGGTGTCTTCCACTTCGATATAAGGATGGTTGATGTTGGAATAGCAACCATACACTTCTTTGACCGGACCGAGGAACCAGCAGAGCATATCAAGCTGATGAGACGCTTGGTTGATCGTGACGCCTCCGCCTTCCGTTTCCCATTTTCCTCTCCATGGAGCCGACGCGTAGTATTTGGCGTCCCTCCATTCAAGGACCGTGACTTGTCCCAGCATCGCATGGCCGATTTTTCCTTCATTGATGGCCCTCTGCATCCGTTGGGTCGGAGGAAACCATCTTCGTTGTCCCATGACGCCAAGGATTTTGTGTGCGCTCAGTGCGCAATCGATGTCTTCCTGACATTCCTTTGGCGTTATGGCCAGAGGTTTCTCGCACAGGACATTCGCGCCTGCTCGGAGCGCCGCAACGGTCAATTCTGCATGACTTGCATGGGAGGTGGCGATAATGACGGCTTGGATGCTTTCTTCGGCTACCATGGCGGTGATGTCATCGTACCCATGAATTTCCCATTGTGTGGCGAACATTCTGGTATGTTCCGGAGAATGTCCGCATACGGCGACGAGTCTGCTGCCGGGAATATGACACAAAGCCTCTGCGTGCGAAGAAGCGATGGAACCTGTCCCAATGATTCCGTATTTGATTTCCTTCATGTCTTCAGTATAGGGGAAAAGCAAATGCTTTGATAGGGATCGTTGGTTGAGGCATGAAGTTCTCCTGTGTTACATTGGAGGACATGAACGAACCGAAACTCATTTGTTCCGATGTGGATCGGACGCTCGTCACCAAAAACTTGCTGTTGCCGGAAGAAAACAAGAGATGGGTACGAAACGTCGTGTTGGAAAAGCACATTCCCTTTTGC
>JBAXYP010000144.1:0-5316 GCA_041670725.1 Sphaerochaetaceae bacterium | reverse complement strand
TCGGGGATCCTCCTTCGATGATTTTCGCCACATTCGCAAACTACGGTTTCAACGATTTCTTTTTCTACCACGGGAGGCTTTCGATCTTCTGGTTCGTCCAGATGGGCATGTTTGCGGGCAGCATCTATTTTTGGCTGTATTTTCGCAAGTGGAAAGAGAAGCCGGTCGTCATGAAAGAGAAAAAGCTGGTATCGGCCGTTCCGTCGGTGCTGTTGGTCGCCATGATCATCGGTCTGGCGATTTGTTCGTTCATTTTCGGCGGACTGAGTGCGGCGAGCGGGATTTTCGTCATGGCGCTTGCCGTGGCAGGGTTGCTCTGGTATCGTTTTTCCCAAAAGAAAGGACGCGAAGAAGTCCGCAGTCTCGTGGGGGGGCTGGATTGGGAGACGATCCTGTTTCTTCTCGGTATTTTCATTGTCGTCGGAGCGGTGGAGAAAAGCGGCCTTCTCGATCTTCTTGCCGCTTTGTTGAGCCGTGCGATCGGCGGAAATGTTATCCTGGGATTCGTGTTGATTTTGATCGTTTCCGTGCTTGTTTCGGGATTCGTCGACAACGTCCCGTACATCATGGTGATGTTGCCAGTTGCCGCAAATCTGGCGCAATCCCTGCATCTTCAGCCGGAGTTGTACATGTTCGCTCTGTTAATCGGTTCCTGTCTCGGCGGCAATCTCACCCCGTTCGGCGCGTCCGCGAATATCGTCGCGATGGGGATTCTGAAAAAGCATGGGCACAAAATGAATTTCGGCGACTGGCTGAAGATCGGCGTTCCGTTCACGCTTATCACGACGATTGCATCGGCGTTGTTTTTGTTCGCCGTCTGGAGTTAGACAGAACCAGGAAAATTATGCTACAGTACGTTTGCCGGAAAGGGAGCATGCCATGACAGCCAATCTTTTCTTTGACCGTTACGTCATTTATTTTTTCATCTACTCGATTCTTGGGTACATCGGGGAGGTGGTGTATTGCTCCATTCCCGCACGACGGTTCGTGAACCGCGGGTTCATGTTCGGACCGTGGTTGCCCATTTATGGATTCGGAGGCGTCGCGATACGCCTTCTCGGGGCGCTTTTCCAAAAGGAAACGGTGGGGGCTCGCATGAATCCGGTCGCCGTGTTTTTCGTTTCCATGGTGGTTTGTTCCCTTATCGAGTATATCGGCTCCTGGTTGCTTCAACGCTTTTTCAAAGTGAAGCTTTGGGATTACAGCAAACACAAGGCGAACCTCAACGGAAGAGTCTGCCTGTTGAACAGTACGATTTTCGGCGTTGCGGGCGTGATCCTCACGTATGTGGTGCATCCGCTTCTTTCCGGTGGAGTGAATCTGCTCTCCGATGCGCTGGTTCCTGATTTCTCCAAGGCCATCATCGCCGTGATGAGTGCCGATGCCACGGCGAGCATCCTGCGGATGTCTGGATTCAAACGCGGTCTTTCGGACATCAAGGAGAAGGGGAGACAACTGGAGGAGCGCCTTGTGCTTCTCAAAGGTACGGGGAGTTCCGAGGCGATCGAGGTGATCCGAAAGAAGTGGGAGGATGAGATCTTTCAGGCAAAAGAAAAATTTGCCCATTCCAACCATCATCTGCTCGACGCTTTCCCGACGATGACCTCGCCCAACGAAGATTTGCGGAACCAGTTGGAGGCGCTTAAGGTCAGTTTCCGTGAGATGCGGGACAAGTTCAAAAAATGATCTGTTTCCCTTTTGGCGGGATTGTGCTAGATTGCAGATGAGGCGTCATGATGAACATTCACGATCTGGAATTGGTGAGGGGAGAGATAGCGGAAGCGGAAACGAAGGCGAAGCGGGAAAAAGGCTCTGTGACGCTGATGGCCGTCTCGAAACTGCATCCGTACGAGGATATCCTTCAGGCGTACCATGCCGGACAACGGCTGTTTGGCGAGAACCACGTGCAGGAGATTCTGGAGAAGTTCCCATCGCGGAAACCGGAAGGGATGGAGCTTCATCTGATCGGTCATCTGCAAATGAACAAAGTGAAGAAAGTGGTATCGGCCGTCGAGGGTATCGACAGCGTGGATTCGTTTCGCCTGCTTCAGAAAATCGATGCCGAGTGCGCGCCCTTCGGCAAGGTAATGCCGGTATTGTTGGAATTCAATACCAGCGGGGAAGAGGCGAAAAGCGGTTTTCCGACGGACGAAGAGCTCTTCTCTGCAATATCCGCCGCGACGGACTTGCCCCACATTTCCATCCGCGGGTTGATGACCGTCGGTCCGCTGGAAGGCGGCGAGGAGAAGACGCGGGAGGCGTTTCGGCATCTGAAGGCGTTGCAGATGGAGTGTCGTGACAGGTTTCCGTCTTTCTCCTTCTCTACGCTTAGCATGGGCATGAGCGCGGATTTTCCTATCGCAATCCAAGAAGGATCGACGATGGTTCGGGTCGGAACAAGAATATTCGGAGTAAGGAATTATGCAACGTGAGTAAGCGGTTCGTATGTTTGTTCCTCGCATTTCTCCTCGCCTGTCCGGTTTTTGCGGACAAGCTTCCCGATTATGAACCGTACCAAGCCGACGAGTTTCCTCTCTGGACCTACGAACTCAGGAGGGGGGAAACGTTGTTCTTCGGTTCCCTTGCCGTTACGTTCCCCGTGACGGTTCTTGCGTACGAACTGATCAATACGTTTGGAGGGAATCTTCCCACAACCCCCGCCTTGGACGTAACGCTCAGACAAGCGGGTGTGGCGGCGGGCATTTCGTTGGGAATCGCCATCGCCGATTATCTCATAGGTCGGATTCAGCATGTCGAGTAAGACGTATGAAGAGGATATCCCCGTCGAGGAAGACGCCCCGAGACTGGACAAGTATTGTGCGCTCCGTGGGGTGAACCGCAGCATTTTCTCCGATCCCCAGACGGTCATTTCCGTCGAGGGAAGGAAAGCGAAGAAGAGTCGGCCCGTAACGAAAGGGGAAACGATTCACCTCCATTGGACGGAACATTCGTTTGACGGACTGAAGGCGGAGCCGATCCCTTTGGACGTCCTGTACGAAGACGGGCAGATTTTGGTGATCGACAAGCCGGCGGGCATGGTTGTCCATCCTGCAGCCGGCAATTGGGATCATACGCTGGTCAATGCGTTGATGTATCGCTATGGCGACAGTTTTTCGACCGAGGATGACGAAGAGTGCGGGGATGAGATCAGACCCGGGATCGTCCACCGTTTGGACAAGGATACTTCCGGCACGATGATCGTCGCCAAGACGAGCGCCGCCCACCAGAATCTTGCCGCTCAATTCAAGGAACACCGTACGAAAAAACGGTACATCGCCATCGCGCTCGGAACGTTTCGGGAACGCGAAGGAACGATCCATACCGGAATCGTCAGGAGTGCGAGGGACCGAAAGAAATTCTCCGTTTGTCCGCTGGGCGAGGGCAAGGAAGCCGTCACCGAATGGAACGTGCTCCGGCAGTATCGGGATTTTGCGTTGCTGTCCGTAGTGATCCGTACCGGAAGAACCCATCAGATCCGCGTTCATCTCGCTTCGATCGGGCATCCCGTGGCGGGAGATCCGATCTATGGTCGGCAGGACCATGCGCCGTCGTTGATGCTTCACGCCTTCAGCCTGACCATCGAGCATCCGGAAAGCGGGAAGCCAATGACGTTCCGTTCCCCGATGCCGGGGCGTTTCAAGCGTCTGTTGCGTCCTCTTCCTTCCTGAGGAGGGAGCGGGCGCGTTCGATCGTCCGCAATTTGAGGAGATCCTGGTTGAACATTCGTTCGATGCGGATTTTCGAGATGGAACCATGACCTGGGAACAGGAGGAAATTCTCGTCGAGTGTCATCAGCCGCTTCTCGATGGTACTCAGCAGAAGTTCCTGTTCCATGAATCCGTTGGTTGCGGCGATTCTCCCTCCTTCAAGGGTGTCGCCGCTGAAGATCGCGTGGTCTATCAGGTAGGCGAGACTGTCAAGGCTGTGTCCTGGAACATGGATGGCGTGGACGGAGAACCCGCAAAGCGAAAGCACCTCGTCGTCTTCCACGCGGTTGACGGGAAAATCGTACCGTGCCGGATTGGCGGCATACACCACCGGATCGTAAATTTTCCTGAGCGTCCCCATACCCGCCACATGCGCCTCGTGGCTGTGGGTCAGCAGTACCGTCTGGACCACGTAATGGTTGGAAACGAGCAGGGAGATGAGTTCTTCGTCAATGTGACCCGGATCGATCATGATGCAACCGCCGCCCTCTTCACCGCCGATGATGTAACTGTTGCAGAAACCGACGACGGAAAAATGGGGAAATATCTTCACAGCCGCGCCTCTTGGTAGTTGGAATACCTGAACGAGACGCCTCGTTGGTCCGAGAAGCGGAAATCCGTTTTTTTCAGATTGCAGTCCTCGAAGGAAGTTTCCTTCAGGTAACTGGTCGGAAACGCGGAGAAATAGAGGTCGCTCGAAGCGAAACTCGTCATGATGCTGGTGATTCCGGAGAAGTTCGAATGAACGATGAAGGAACCGGAAAAATCGCAGGTAAGGAATTCGCTGCCGGAGAATACGCAGTAGCGACAATCGATGTCCTTGAAGCGGCAGTCCTCGAACAGGCAGAAATCAAAGAACGACGAAATGAGTTCCGCATGGGAGAAATCCACGTGACGGAACGTGCTCCATGCAAAATTGCTCGCAATGATTTCCTTTTTTCCCGGAAGAACGATATCCTCGAATTCGGCATCGGTAATGCACAAATCCTTGACCACTTCCTGACTTTCCAGTTTCATCGTCGCGAAGGCGTGAAGCCGCTCTTTCTCCGGACTATGCCGATAGCAAGTTTCGGAACAACACGCAACGTAGGTATGGCACGAAGGATGACTGCAGGTTTTGAACGGAAACATACCATCGAGCGTGAACCGTTTCCCCCGTGTTGTCAAGTTCCTTTGGTTCGTTGTACGATTGGTCCATGGATTACCGCGAAGGCCTTGTCATGCGAGGCATCAACAATATTTATACCGTCCTGTGGGAGGACGACATATTCCTGTGCCGGATCAAAGGAAAACAGTTGCAGGGCTTGGTCAACGAATACAATCCAATTGCCGTCGGAGACCGCGTCCTGTTCACGCCGGATCTGATGATCGTCAGCCGGGTGGATCGGAAAAACTGGTTCTCCCGTTGGAATGTCAAGGGACTATGCAACCAGTGCGTCGCTGCGAACATCGATCAGGTCGCCGTGGTGACCAGCGTGGAAAGTCCTCCGTTCAGGCCTCGTTTTCTGGATAGGGCTATTGCCTGTTGCCATGAGGCGGAACCGGTGATCGTAATGAACAAAAGCGACATTCTGTATTCCGAACAAGAGTCCGAACGGTTTTCCCTGTA
>JBAXYP010000143.1:0-5354 GCA_041670725.1 Sphaerochaetaceae bacterium | reverse complement strand
TCCCCATAGCTCAAGGATCAAGGTGAGGATGGAGGATAGGAGCAGAAGTACGGTGAATGACTGCCCCATGATGTTCTCCGCGTCATCTTTTTTCCTTGCTCCCCAAAAGGATGGCTGCCCGCGGTGCCCCTCCGCTACCGACCAAGGCGGCAAACGCGGAGATTACCATCAAGATGGGCATACATACACCTACTCCGGTAAGCGCGAGTGAACCATGGTGGGGAATATGGCCGATGTAGATGCGGTCGACGATATTGTACAGCATGTTGATCAATTGGGCAGTCACTGTGGGAAGAGCAAGACGGAACAACAAGAGTTTGAGGGGTACTGTCGCAAGGGATGAGGGATCCATCGTTTCTCGGGTATGGTGTGTTATTGAAGTGGTGCTCGTGAGCGTACGTCCTGCCGTTTACGATAAAAGGATTCAGGAAAGTGCGCAAGGGCATCTTATTTGTATGGGTTCACTTCACTTTTTTTCAGGATCTTGGTCTGGTCGAAGCCAAGAGAGGCCAACGTCTGCATCGTTGATTCCAACTGATACTGCGGAACCCAACGAACCGAAAGTCTGACCATCGTTCCGTCAAGCAGTTCGGCGTACGGCTTCAGCCCCGCCTCCCGCATTTGCTCATACCGTACCAGAGCGGTGGATGCCGACGAAAAAGCTCCGACTTGCAGGATGTACCATCCCGTATCTCCGGCCCTGTTGTATTTTGAATCGGGAACCTCCGGTTCGTAAACGATGGCCAAGGTAACGGTTGCGATACCGGTATCCAGCATGCCGATCGCCTCTGCCGCCTTTGGTGTGAGATCGATGATTCTTCCCGCTACGAACGGACCGCGATCGTTGATTTTCACTTCGACGCTTTTGCCGTTCGTAGTATTTGTTACCTTGACGATTGTACCGAACTTCAGCGTTTTGTGCGCCGCCGTCAGCGCCTGTGGGTCGAATACCTCACCATTTGTGGTCAGGCTCTCGCTGTTATCCGACGTATACCAGGATGCGATACCGGAAAGGGCGTCATCCTCCGCTGAGAAGGCCGGTGCGAGGAGAAGACAAAGCAAACTTACGATGATCACAAGACGTTTCATAACCCAAGTATACGCTCCCGCCATTTGAAATTGCAACAGTTGTGTGTTTCCTTTCCTTTCACTATAATGCGGATACTATGAACGATAAGAACCAACAGAACGCAATGCATTGGGCGGATGTGTACGCCGAAAAGATTATTCGCGAGAAAGGTGACAAGGAATTGTATACCTGTGCGAGCGGCATCACTCCGTCCGGTACGGTGCATATCGGGAACTTCAGGGAGATTATCTCGGTCGACTTGGTTGTCCGCGCTCTGCGGGAACGTGGCAAAAAAGTCCGGTTCATCTACAGTTGGGATGATTACGATGTGTTCCGCAAGGTGCCGAAGAACATGCCTCAGCCGGAGTTGTTGGAAAAGTATCTCCGCTATCCAATCACGATGGTGCCCGATACGACGAATCGTGCGGACAATTATGCCCGCGGAAATGAACTTGACGTGGAGAATGTCCTGCCGGAAGTGGGCATTTCCCCGGAGTACCTGTATCAGGCACAACGATATCGCAGCGGTATGTACGCCGATGGGATGCGCCAGGCTCTGGAGAATAGAGATGCCATCAAGAAGATCCTGGATGAGTTTCGCACCGAACCGCTTCCGGAAGACTGGTACCCAATTTCGGTCTTTTCTTCGTTCACCAACAAGGATAATACCAAAGTGATCGGATGGGACGGGGCGTGGGGACTCACCTACCGCGACGAGGATCTGGGCAAAGAGGAGACGATCGACCTGCGTACGACGCCCAACGCGAAGTTGCCGTGGCGCGTCGACTGGCCGATGCGTTGGAACAGGGAGCATGTCGATTTTGAACCGGCAGGGAAGGATCACCACAGCGAGGGTGGTTCGTTCGATACTTCCCGGAAGATTGTCGAGTTGTTCGGGTGGCATGCGCCGGTATCGTTCCAGTACGATTTCATCTCCATCAAAGGGCATGGCGGAAAGATCTCCTCGTCCAGCGGGGATGTCGTCTCTTTACCCGATGTGTTGGACATCTATACTCCGGAGCTGACCCGCTACATGTTCGCCTGTACCGTTCCCAACAGGGAATTCGCCATCAGTTTCGATTTGGACGTGCTGAAACTGTATGAGGATTACGATAATTGCGAGCGGATCTATTTCGGGGTCCTTCCGGTAAGCGAGAAGCGGAGGGCGTATGAGAAGCGGATCTACGAATTGTCCCAGGTAAGTGAGGATGTTCCGAAAATGATCAGTTACCAGATTCCGTTCCGCCATCTGTGCAACTTGTTGCAGATTCATGAGATGAATGTCGAAGAGGCGATCGCTTCGCTTTCCGATGTCAAACCGGAGCAGATGGGGCGTCTGGTCAGGAAGGCCACGTGTGCAAAGCATTGGCTCGAGAAATATGCCCCGGAGGATTTCCGCTTCCACTTGGTGAAGGAAGGGGAGACGAAGGCGGGACTTTCCCCCGAGGCGCTCAAGGCGGTTCAGGCACTGGCTTCTGTGGTGGAAGAGATGGATTCCCTTTCCGCTGACGACTTTTCCTCCCGAATGTATGGATGCGCCAAGGACAACAACCTGCCGACTCCGGATTTCTTCAAAGTCGTCTATCAGGTGTTGATCGCCAAGGATCGCGGCCCGAAACTGGCGGATTTCATCCATTCCTGCGGGAAAAAGAAAGTGTTGCCGATTTTGAAGAGGTATTGCGAATGAATGTATTGATGCTCAATGGAAGCCCTCACGAGAAGGGATGCACGTTCACGGCGATGAGCGAGGTGGAGTCTTCGCTTCGCAAAGCGGGTATCGGAACAATATGGTTCCAGATCGGGAACAACGGAGATTCGTTCTCTTCCGACCGTGTCAGGGAATGCGGGGAGTTGATCAAGACATGCGACGGGCTTGTCGTCGGTTCTCCCGTCCACTATGCCGCATGCACCGGCGTCTGCTCGGCGTTCCTTGACCGTCTGTTTTCCGAGTTCGGCGGTACCATGCGGTTAAAGCCGGCATGTTGTGTCGTCTCCTGCAGGAGGGGCGGGGCGAGTGCCACGTTTGACGAGTTGAATAAGTATTTCACCATCAGCCAGATGCCGATCGTCTCCTCCCAGTACTGGAACAGCGTCCATGGAAACACACCGGACGAAGTAAGGCAGGACAAGGAAGGAATGCAAGTGATGCGCGTGTTGGGGAACAACATGGCGTGGCTCTTGAAATCCATCGCCGCGGCGAATCTCCCCAAGCCCGAGGAAGAGAAAAAAGAGCGGACGAACTTCATCCGCTGAAGATCAAAGGATCTTGTTGAGGATTTGGTCGTTCTTTCTCCATTTCGGTTGCGCTTTGACCCGGAGATCAAGTTGGAGCTTCCTTTTGGGGAAAATCGGCTTGATTTCCTTGAATGACGCAATGCGGATTCGTTTGATGTTCTGCCCACCGGCACCGATGACGATACCTTTCTGGCTTTCCGTCTCGACGACGATGAAGGCTCGTATCCAGATGGTGTTCGTTTCCTTCTGGTTTTCCAGATCTGCAAGTTCCACGTAAATTGCATGGGGGATTTCTTCCGTCACCGTCGCGATGGCTTTTTCTCTGATGATTTCCGTAATGCGGAACTCAAGACTTTGGTCGGTCCGTTCGTCCTCCGGATATAGCAATTCTCCTTCTTTCGCCAAGGAAAAGAGCTCGATAAGGATTTCGTCGATGCCTTTGTCTTCTTTTGCCGACGCGTGGAGTACTTTTGCGGACGGAAGATGAGAAGCCAGAAACGACTGCGCCTCCACCAATTCCATGCCGGTGGCGATGTCTTCCTTGTTCAGGATGGCGACGATGGGCGTTTTGACCGTCCCCAAAAGTATCGTTATGGCTTCTTCCTCTTCTCCGCCGCGTCGTGTAGGATCGAGAACGTATAGGATTATGTCGGTTTCTTCCAGGCTTTCCTTTGCCGTTTCCTGAAGTTTCAGATTGAGTTTCTGCTGGGAAAGGTGGTAACCCGGCGTATCGGTGAAGATCAATTGCCCCCTTTGGTCGGTATAGATGCCGCGGATGGCGTTACGTGTCGTCTGCGGCGTTGCGGCGGTAATGGACACTTTCATGTCGCAGATCGTATTAACCAGCGTACTCTTGCCGGATGACGGACGGCCGATGACGGCCACTGTGGCGCATTTCATGTTTTCCCCCATATGCCGAAGAGTATAGTTGTCCGCCCGTCTCTTTTCAATTATACTTCCCCAGGAAGGAACAACAAATGGCTGAAGAACAAGAAAAGAAAACCCCGGCGCAGGATCAGATGCTGGGGGACAGGTTGCTGAAAACCCGTTCAGTGGTGGTCAGTGGGGAAATCAACAAGGACAGTGCGGATTCGTTCATCAAGCAATTACTCGTGCTTGACAGTGAGGGGAATGGAAAGATTACCGTATTCATCAACAGTCCCGGCGGCGATGTGGATGCCGGTTTCGCCATGTTCGACACCGTTCGGTTCATCGCCTCTCCCGTGGTGATGGTCGGATGCGGGCTGGTCGCTTCGGCCGCCTCTCTTCTGTATGTGGCTGTTCCCAGAGAACGCCGTTGTGCGTTCCCCAACTCGACATACCTGATCCACCAGCCGATGAGCGGGATGAAGGGCGTGACCACTGATATCCAAATCCATGCCGCGCAACTGGAACGACTTCGCGCGAAGTTGGACGGGTTGATCGCAGAGCAGACGGGCAAAGAGATTTCCGTCGTTTCCAAAGACACCGAGAGGGATCATTGGATGACCAGCGAGGAAGCGCTTGCCTACGGATTGGTGGGGAAAATCGTCACGGGTTGCGCTGAACTGGCCTGATTTCCATGTCCGCCACATCGTATCTCAGCGAAAAAGAAAAGCAGTATGGCCGCAAATGCATGGTCATCGAGGAAAGTATCAATGGGATTGCGTTTCCTCTTTTGGGCGATACGCTTGTTTATCTGCTGGCCGTTGCTTTTCATGCGGGGAATTTCGCGCTGGGATACATCTCGTCCGCCGCGTACATCGGCGGCATTATCCTGCCGGCGGTTCCGTTGATTTTCCAAGGGAAGAATCAAATCAGATGCCAATCGTTTGCGTGGTACGCCCGTTCGTTTTGTTCGTTGGGGTATCTTGCCGTTTTGTTGCTTGACCCTGCTTGGGCGCGTTTCGTCCTGTTGCTGGTTTTTACGCTGTTCTGCGTGTTTCGGATGATCGGGATAGCGTTCAACGATTTCACCGTAAAAAGCATTTCTTCCGCAACCAACCGCGGCCATGTGGTTTCCGAGGTGAACATCGCCTATCAGTTCTCCTCCATGATGTTCCGCCTGCTT
>JBAXYP010000142.1:0-5357 GCA_041670725.1 Sphaerochaetaceae bacterium | reverse complement strand
TGTGTTCCAAGAGATCAAGGACCAGATAGACGTAATCATCTGCATCTATGCGGGGGATGTGGAAAGTCGCAAGATCCGCAGTGATTTTGGCATCACGTACGATACGGATGTGTTCAAGATGATTGACGACTTTTCTGGGTGGGGTCTCAAATGTGACAAGGTCGTCATCACGCGGTTCAACGAAGAGGATACCGCCGCGGTCAGGTTCAAGGAACTGCTGGAAATGCGGGGCGTCCATGTATATCTCCACAAGGCGACGCGGGGCTATCCCGGGGATGTCGACCTGATCGTCAGTGACGAGGGATACGGCGCCAATCCGTACGTTCCCACCGAACGGCCCGTTGTCATTGTCACCGCGCCGGGACCAGGGAGCGGCAAGCTTGCCACTTGTCTTTCAGAAATGTATCATGACTGGAAGGCAGGACGTCGTTCCGGTTATGCGAAGTATGAGACGTTCCCCATTTGGGATCTGCCTATCGATCATCCGGTGAACATCGCCTACGAAAGCGCTACGGCCGACATCGGAGATAAGAATCGCGTCGATCATTTTCATCTTGCGGCATACGGAAAGGTGTCGGTCAATTATTCGCGGGATTTAGAGGCGTTCCCACTTTTGAAGCGCATCATGGAGAAGATTACCGGAGAAGAATGCGTCTACAAGAGTCCGACGGACATGGGGGTGAACCGTTGTTCAAGCGGAATTATCGATGATACGGTGGTTCGAAACGCCGCCCGTCAAGAAATCATTCGCAGGTATCTTCACTCCGGGTCCGATTATGTGCAAGGGCTGGGGCGTAAGGAGACGGAAGAACGGTGCAGGGAAATCATGCAACGGAGCGGCCTCTCCGAGTTGGATCGCCCCGTTGTGCCTGCGGCAAGAGACGCTCTCGCAAAGGCCATCGCGGAGGGTAAGGGTATCGGTGGCGTCGTCTGCGCTGCGGCCATCGGCTTGGCGGACGGGAGATTGGTTACCGGGCACAACTCCGCGTTGATGCACGCCTCAAGTGCTGTGGTTCTCAATGCACTGAAGGTCCTTTCCGGCATAGGGAGGGAAGTTGATTTGATCCCCTCGTCCGTTGTGCGGAGCGTTACCACCGTCAAGCGTGACGTTCTCTCCGGGCGTGGCGTTTCGATCAACCTGGACGAGATGTTGATCTGTCTGGCGATGAGCGCAGCGATCGATACGAACGCAAAAAAGGCTTTATCCGTGCTTCCTTTGCTAAAAGGATGCGAGATGCATCTTTCCCACATTCCCTCGAGCGGCGACAGTGCGGGCCTGAGAAAAATCGGCCTGTATGTGACCAGCGATCCGAAATACCCGACGACGAACGTCTACAATCCGGTATAGGAGCGGCGATGCAATTATCCACGAAAGGCCGGTACAGTCTGGAGGCGATGTTGTTTCTCGCCTCATCTCCCGAAGCGAAGAACGGGACGGAAATCCATCAAGCGACGGGCATCCCGTTCGGATACTTGGAGCAGTTGATGATTCCTTTGAAACGGGCGGGGCTCGTGGCCTCCACTCGTGGGGCGAGAGGAGGGTACACGCTCGCCCGCAAAGGCATCACATGCGGAGAGGTCATCTCCGCCAGCGAAGGCGGGCTGAAAATTCCATGCGGGAAATGCAAACGAAACGAGGAATGCCTCACCGAGTCGTTTTGGCATGAAATGGAGACTCTGCTTTCCCGTATCGCGGATTCCATTACGATGGAACGATTGGCGTCCGATCTTGCCTTGATGGTGAAGGGGATGGGTATATGAAACTGACGACGCGTGCGCGATATGGGGTGAGGATGCTTCTCGACATTGCCGCGCATCATGCACCTGTCACACTGGTAATGGTCGCCCAGCGGCAGGCCATCAGCATCCAGTATCTGAGGCAATTGGCGTTGTTGTTGTCCCGCAACGGCATTTTGGTGTCGGCAAAAGGAAAAAACGGTGGCTACCAACTTGCACGATCTCCGAATTCCATTACCATGTATGACGTTCTTTCTGCGCTTGAAGGGGATATTTGCATTACTCCTGAGAAAGAGACGGACGAGAATCCCTACGAGTTGTGCCTTAGGGTATATCTGTATCAGGTTGCCGACAAGAGTTTGTCCGAGTTGCTTTCCCATACAACGCTTGCGGATCTTCTGGTCCGGGGCGAAGTGTTTTTCCAAGGCTGAGGAATCTTCTTTGTACGGCATTTGAGATTCCCTTGACATGTTTTGTATGGTTAATTATGATTAAGTATATCAAATTACTAATAATTAAAAGTAGGGAGGTTTCGCATGTCGCACATCTATCGGGATATCACGCAGACCATCGGTCATACGCCGTTGGTGCGGATCAACAAACTCAACAAAGACGGTTTCGCGACCGTGCTCGTCAAAGTGGAGAGTTTCAATCCCTGCTCGTCGGTGAAGGATCGCGTCGGATACGCGATGATTGAGGATGCTGAGAAGCGAGGGATCATCAAAGCGGGAGCTACGCTGGTCGAGCCGACAAGCGGCAACACCGGAGTGGGGCTTGCCTTTACCGCCGCAGTGAAGGGATATCATCTGATCATCACCATGCCGGAAACGATGTCCGTCGAACGGAGGAAACTCCTTGCGGCTTTGGGGGCGGAATTGGTACTGACCGAGGGATCGAAAGGCATGAGCGGCGCCATCGCGAAAGCGAAGGAGATCTCCGCTTCCATTCCTGGTTCGTTCATTCCCGGTCAATTCACCAATCCTGCGAACTGGCAGGCGCATTACCGGACGACCGGACCCGAAATTTGGGAAGATTCCGGCCATCGTGTCGACATGTTCATCGCCGGTGTCGGTACGGGCGGGACGGTCACCGGTGTCGGAAAGTACCTGAAGGAAAAGAATCCGGACGTAAAGATTGTCGCCGTCGAACCGGAGACGAGTCCGGTTCTGAAGGAAGGTCATGGGGGCCCTCACAAAATCCAAGGAATCGGAGCGGGGTTCGTACCCGAGGTTTTGGATCGTTCCGTCCTTGATGAGGTTTATGAGGCGAACGATGCGAAAGCCGGGATAACGGCACGCGCCGCCGCCCGTGAGGAAGGTCTGCTGATTGGTATTTCCTCAGGGGCCGCGCTCTCCGCTGCGTTGGAATATTCCAAAAGACCGGAAAACAAGGGGAAGACGATCATAGCGCTTCTGCCGGATACCGGGGAACGGTATCTGTCGACTTGGCTTTTCGACGACATCAAATGAGCCGGTAGACGAGAGCAACGTCTTTCGGATGTAGTCCTTCCCATAAATCCCGGGTGTTCGGCCTTCTGGCAGGGCATCCGGGATGTTTGTACTTCCGCTGTTCTGTATGGAGTATGGACGCTTCTTTTCCTCCTTCTGACAATCATGGCGCATGCGTCCGCATGTTCTGCCTTTGCCTTGACTTCCGGTACTTCCATGGGTACCTTTGAATCAGGCACAGGGAGGTGCCTTTATCATGAAATTCTTGAAATGTATGCATTGCGGTAACATCGTCGCTTTTGTCGAAGAGAAGAGCGGTACGGTCACCTGCTGTGGGGACCCGATGAAGGAACTCATCCCGAACACCACAGACGCAGCCAAGGAGAAACATGTCCCTGTCGTAAAAGAGGAAAAAGGGAAAGTAAAAGTTGTCGTTGGTTCGACGCCGCATCCGATGGAAGCGGATCATTATATCCAGTGGATCGCCCTCGAGACTGAGCAGGGCAACCAGCGCAAGGAATTGAAGCCGGGTATGAAGCCGGAAGTTGAATTCGCGTTGTTGCCCGGCGACAAGGTTAAGAACGTCTATGCCTATTGCAACAAGCATGGGCTGTGGAAGGCGTAATGGATAGAATGCGTCCCTTTGTGTTACGATGGGCGGTATGGTTGATATCGATCTTTCCGCTACGCTTCTCGGAGGACAGTGTTTCTCCTGGAAAGAGCATGAGGGATGCTTTCAGACAGTGTTTGATGGCCGGGTGGTGACAATTCGTCATCAGGAGGACATCGTGAAGGAAGGTCTGTCGGATTATTTCGACATGGATTTTCCCTATGAGGAGGCAAGAGGGTATCTTGCCTCCTTATCGTCTACGCTATCCGAGGCGATTTCCTTTCATCCGGGTCTCCATATTCTCAGACAGAGCCAGTGGGTTGCAACGATCAGTTTCATTATGAGCCAGAACAACAACATCAAACGGATTACGTCGATGTACGATGCATTGTGCCGGACGTACGGTTCCCTTGTAGAAGGGGCTTGGCATGCGTTTCCAACGCGTGAGGAGTTGTCTTGTGCGACGGAATCTGAATTGCGGGATCTCCATTTCGGATATCGGAGTGCGTACATCGTCAAAGCGGTACGTGAATATTCCGAAATTGACAATGACATCCCCACGCCGAAAGCGCGAAACCTGTTGATCGCCAAAAGCGGCATAGGGCCGAAAGTCGCCGATTGCATTCTTCTGTACGGATGTCATCGGATGGATGTGTTCCCGATGGATACCTGGATGAAAAAAGTGATGTCGTGTTATTTCCCCGGTAAAACGCCGTCATTTTTCGCGCCATATCAAGCGCTTGCCCAACAATTCCTGTTTCAGGCGGCGCAAAGCGGAGCTTTGCCATGCTCACGGTGAACGGAATTCTGTTTTCATCGGCTTCGTTCGCCGATCGTTCGGCGTTTGCCGACTTGAGGCGGCAACAGCTTATGGATATGTTGGTCGAACTGAAGGCGAGGACCCGGGGTAAGGGCGCAGTGTTGCTTTCCACGTGCGACCGTGTGGAATTCTGGCTGGAGGACGGTGCCGCAGACGGTTACGAACCTTTGTGCAGGGCATGCCGCGTAAATCCGCTTCGATGGAAAAGTTTGTCCTACAGGAAAGAAGGGGACGAAGCGATATCGTGGCTGTTCGAACTGGCTTGCGGCCTCCATTCCCCACTTTTCGGAGAGGATACGATTATCAGTCAGCTGGAGGCAGCCGAAGGACTTTCACGTGAATGCGGTTGCGCTTCTCCGGAAACCCAGCAGTTGTTCCGCTTGGCGGTCACCGCGGCGAAAAAAGTGCAGAGCGTCGTCGATGTCGATCAATGCGAACCGCTTCTTTGTCCCGCGCTTTTTGCGCTTCTCCATCCCTCGCCGGATTCGTCCGTACTGGTGATCGGTTCAAGTTCGACGGCAAGGATGGTCGCTTCGTATTTCCTGCATCATGGGTGCCGCGTGAACATGACGCTCCGTGACGAACGAAAGACGGAACTTGTTCCTGCCGGCGTGGTTCCCGTTTCGTATGACGCGCGGTATCTTCTTCTTCCGTCGTTTCCCGTAGTGATCTGCGCCACCAAAGGGTTGACTTATGCGCTTGATGAGAAAGCGGAATCGATGGAGGGGGCTGTGTTGGTTTA
>JBAXYP010000141.1:0-5379 GCA_041670725.1 Sphaerochaetaceae bacterium | reverse complement strand
TATTGCCCAGTCTGACGCCGTCATCCGCGGGGACAAACAACCAATGCTCTCCCATGGATGGTCTCCGATCCTGATGGATCGGGGCAAGGATGACGATGCTTTGGGGCTTTGCGCCATCGATGCGATGATATGCCGCCTCGAGTTCTTCCCCGATCCACTGATAAGAAGCATGGGGAAGAAGCAACGCTTGGGGCAAAGAACAGGGAGCTGTCCCGGGACATGGTCCTTCCAGCGTCTGTGGATAGAAAATCATGGAAAAATTGCCGTCATGCATGATCATCCCCTCTAGGAGAAAGTAATCGTTTTACCCTGGCATCGTCCACCGTTACAGGAAAGTTTTTCTCTTGGGACGGAAGAACCAGTCCGACGGGTCCGTCCTTTGCCCGTCGCAGGTATTTCACTTGTGTGTAGTACAAATCGACATGCCGCTGTCCTTTCGCTTTGCTGAAGACCACCGCCAGGTTCGCCGCATCCAGGAGCACGTCGAGCGGCACGCTTTTGCCTTTCATGCCTTTGATGAACACGTAACCGCCTGGATAATCCCGCGTGTGCATCCACCAGTCATATCCTTTTGCGTAATGACGAAGGAGTTCGTCGTTCTCCTTGGCGGACCGGCCGACGATCAAGAGAAAGGAACCGCTTTTGAACTGCAGTCCCGGCGTTTCCTTGACCGTCGGTTTGTCCGCGGTCAATTCAGACAATTCCTTTTGCAAACGACGGATCATCACTCTTTGGTCGTCGGCAGGTTCGAGAAGCCTTCGGTATCGTTCCGTCTCTTCCTCGAACTTTTGCACAGCGTTCTCGTATTCGCTCCGGCAATTCTCCCACGTTCCCTTTGCTTTCTGGTACTTGGTGTAGTACGCTTGGGCATTGCCGCTTGCCGAAAGCGCCGGGTTGATGGGAATGGTACGTTTCTCTCCGGTGGTATAGTCGATGACCGTCACGGAGTCCTGATGGGGGCGTATCAATTGAATGTTGCAGGACAGAAGATCCCCTTCCAACCTGTAGGCTTCGTATCCGGCGTTGCCCCTCGCTTTTTCGGCCAATGCCTTCATGGTGTTTTCCAGGCATTTCAACTCTTTGTCACGTCGTTGGACGATCCTTTCCGTCAGGTTTTCCACGGAGTCTTCGTTGCTTTTCCTGCCGTATTCTGTCTCGATCTGGCTGTTGAACGAACCGCCCGTCCTTGGACGTACGGAAAACGCTTTCCGGGGCGCTTCTTCGGGCGGAGGAAGGACGAGCGGTTGTCCGCTTACCTCGTTTCGTCCGGGACGACGGAACAGCAGATCCATGATGACGCCGTCTTTGTCGGTCACGATGATGTTCGCTTGGCTGCCGCTGTAAAAACGGAAGTATATCCTCATCGACTCGCCGTGATTGTCCAGTTCCATGACGATCATCCGATCAAACGGGACTTGGCTCGCCTTTCGTACGACGGAGCCTTCCACATGTTTGCGACAGAATTGGACGAATCGTTGCAGTTTGAGGGTTTTTCTCTCTTGTGTGGCGGACAACGCGTCGGTGAGCATGTGCATCCGTGCGTTCGGAGTTCCAATTTCCGTATACAACGTCCATCTGCCGACGTCCGATCGGTACATCACCCAGCTGAGGCAATGGAAATCATGCTGGACCACCGCTTGGATGGCGGAACCTTCCAACGGGAGTTCCGACAGGAGAAGTCCGAATTCTTTCCAGTTCAACGACATTACCCAAGGGTAAGTCATTTCTCGTCGTTGCACAACAGGGAATATGGGACTACCATGAAAACAAGGAGGCCGGCTATGGCGTATATGCTGGTGGATTTCTTGTCTTCCTCGCTTCGGCGGAAGGTAGGGGTGTCCGTATCCATCCCGACGGACGGCGAAGCGTCTGGCCCGTACCGGAGTTTGTATCTGTTGCACGGCGTATATGGGGATGCGACCAGCTGGATGATCAATTCCCGCGTCCTCTCGTATGCACAGCGATTGAACCTTTGCATCATCATGCCAAGTGGAGAGAACAAGTTTTACGCAGACAGTCCCGTCACCGGCGATCTGTACGGGACGTTCGTCGGAAAAGAATTGGTGAGCTTCACCCGAAAGACGTTTCCGCTTTCCCATAAGCGTGAGGATACATTCATCGGAGGGTTGTCCATGGGGGGATTCGGCGCGATCACCAACGGCTTGAGAAACCCTCAGACCTTCGGCGGTATCATCGCGTTGTCCGCCGCATTGATCAAAGAGCGGATCGTCGATGCCGCAAAGGAACGAGGGGACGAACTTTTTTCAAAAAGGGAATGTGAGGCGATGTTCGGCCTTCGGGACGCAAAAGAATTTGCCGGTTCGGACAACGATTACGAACATCTCGCAGAAATGGTGGCGGGAACTGAGGAAAAGCCGCGGTTTTTCCTTTCTTGCGGGACGGAGGATACGTTGTATCCCGCAAACGAACGATATCAGCGAAAACTTTCCTCATTGGGGTTCGACGTGACGTGGAAACCGGATGAGGGGACCCACGACTGGGATTTCTGGGACAAGACAATCATTTCCGCGCTCCAATGGCTATAAATCATACTTGACGCAAATATGAGAGTTGGTGTACTGTCTTTCCGTATCAATGTTGCGGCAGTGGCGGAATTGGTAGACGTGCAAGCTTGAGGTGCTTGTGGGGGAAACTTCGTGAAGGTTCAAGTCCTTTCTGCCGCATCGTTTTCGAATGGTTTGAAGGCAATCGGCGACGGGCTGGTTGCTTTTTTTTATATACATTTCCATAGAAATCGAATGAAATAAGAGAAAGTATTCCGTTTCTTTGGTTTTTTTGTTGACGGATTGTCCGTTTCAAGAAAACAATGATATCTATCATATGGTGAAAAAGGAGAACGGATGGAGTGGTTGGCGCTGAATGCGTATTCTCTTGTCTATCTGGCGGTCCTGTTGCTTTTTTCTCTTTGCACAAAAGAGCAACCCTCTGAGACAAATCAATCATTTCTCGATCTCGTCGCGCTGATGATCGTTCTTATTGTCGCTGATTCCCTTGGTCGGATTGTCGGCGCCTCAGACAGCCTGTTTTTCTGGGTAAGGGCAGGGAATTTTATTTCCTATGTACTTAATCCGATGATCATCCTGTTGTGGATGCGGTATCAAAGCAATTGGATGGAAATTCCACAAAAACAAAGAAATCTCTGGTTGCTTCCCGTTTTAGGGTTCGTGATCTTCAACCTGATCCTTACGATTATTTCCGAACACACAGGAAGGTCTTATTTTTTCGACGACGCCCGAAGATACCGGCGCGGACCGCTGTTTTTGCTTCGGGCGGCCCTCATCATTGCAGTGATGGTATATGCGCAGGTGTTTGTCGTTGCGAATCGCAAGCACATCAGCAGAAGATACGTACGGACGATGCTGGTGTTTTCCCTCATACCTCTTGTTTGTTGCGTTCTTCAGACGATTTCGTACGGTCTCGCGTTGGAATACGCCGGGGTTGTCGTCTCTCTCGTGGCCATCTACGTGTTTCTGCAGGATAAAAACGTCGACGTGGATTATTTGACCGGCGCATTCAGCCGGAGAAAACTTGATTTTACCTTGCAGGAATTGATCAGGGAAGGGCGACGCTTTTCCGAGATCATGGTCGACATCGACCATTTTAAGAAAATCAATGACACGTACGGACATGGATCGGGCGATATGGCTCTCCGGGATGCGGTGGATATTCTGGTTCGGTGTTTTCCCAAAGCTTTGCTTTTGGCTCGTTTTGGAGGCGATGAGTTCTGCGTCTTTCTTCCCGGAGGGGATCCGGGCGATAGCGAGCGGTGGATCCATAGCGTCAACAAAGCGGCGGAAGCGTTCAACCGGTCTTCAGGTCGCCCGTATCATATCGATTTCAGCGTCGGGACCGCCGTTTACGATCCGAAAACCCCTGTGATTGCCGAACAGTTCCAAAGCCTTGTCGACGAACGGTTGTACAAGGACAAGCAGTCCAGGTGCTTTGTGGCCCAAGGGGTGAATGATAGATCACGGTGAAACAGGGGATCATGGTCAAAAACAGTTTCCCTTGTTGTTCTGTCCTACAAGTAAAGTTGCTTGGTCCCTTTGAACAAAGAGGAACGGCACTCAAGCGTGCAATTAAGGTATAGATGTTTGGGTGCCCCTCCCCTTACGTTGCCTTTTATTCGCTCTTTCAACGTCGATACAGAATTGTTGGCGATTTCCGTAATGGGTTGGGAGACTGAATCGACAGGAAAATCGATGTAGTCAAGCCACCTGTTATTGTCAAACGTACAGACATGGGTGAGATGACTTTTCACGCCCTGTTCGTGCAACTCCTTGATCTTTGCAAGCGTCTCGTAACAGATGTTCGTGCTCGTACAGAAAAGACTCTCGAGCTCAGGATGACCGTCGATGAATTCTCCGATCGAAGAGTGTGTGTTTTCAGCGTCAAACTCCGTAGTCAGGACAAGATCCGGGTTATAGAGATTCTTTTCCATCATGGCAAGCTGATAACCATGGACACGTTCCCTTGAGCAGTAATTCCTATCACTGAAAGAAATGATACCGATATTTCTGAGTCCCTTGTTCAACAGGAGCTTGATAAGGTTATAGGAAATCCTCATGTTGTCAATTCCGACAAAATCCATGGTGCTGTGGTCAAGAAGACGGTCAAACTGGACGATGGGGAAGTATGCGAAGGAGGAGTAGTCCGTAGAAGTACGGACAGGAGCAAGCAGGATTCCAGACACTTTCCCTTGGTCTATCAGAGTTTTGATGCAATATGCTTCTTTTTCCGGGTTTTCCTCGCTGTCCATGACGATGATGTGAAAACCGTATTCGTATGCGATGTCCTCAAGCTCCCTGATCATTTCGGAAAAGAAATCGACACGGATGTCCGCGATAACAACTCCTATGGTTCTGATGTCCGTGCTGAGGTGTTGGCGTGTGGAAGGGGCTTGATAGTCAAGCTCTTTCAATGCGTTCGCAATGATTTCTTTTGTCGTGGCATCGATATTGCGCGTCCGGTTGATATAGTGTGAAATCGTGGAAATAGAGAAGCCTGTTTTTTCCGCAATATCCTGAAGCCGGATTTTCTTTTTACGCGGCATGAAATTTTCCCCTTTCCGTTATGGTATGGAAAAATTCTTGATTTTTCAAGGAAACTGGCCAGTCTTTTTTTTGTAATTTTGCGCAAATATACATGCAAGATAACCGTAGCATGACATAATATGAAAACCAATAATGTGGGTGTTGTTTTATAGTTATCTATTATTTATTATTTTGTAAGCATTTATAATGCTATATTAATACCAACGCATAATAAAATTTTTTTTAATTGCGCAAATATACATATAATTTGCGCAAATATTGCTTGACAGTTGAAAAAAACCATGATTATCTGTTCCTTGACAGC
>JBAXYP010000140.1:0-5407 GCA_041670725.1 Sphaerochaetaceae bacterium | reverse complement strand
GGTGGGAAGATATCCCTACGGATCGAATGAAAACCGGGAACCACGCATCCGTCATGCCGGTCGCTTTGCGTTTCCGACTTGCCCTCGTTGCCGTTGCGCCATGTCTCTTTGTCTTGCCGTACGGCATTGGAAGGACCTCTTCGTTACGTGAGGAACGGGTTTTCCTCGTCGTCTTCAAAGAAACCGGGATCGGCCTCGGCATCTTCCGTTGGATTCTCCCCGTATAACGTTGCGAGACAATCATTCTCGGTTGTCGTTTGCGTGGCATGCGTGACGGGAAAGGGGAGTGTCCCTTCCTTTGCTATGCGTTCCAACAACGCATCAATTGCGTCTTGCACAGAAAGTCCCTGTTCTGCAAGTCTGTCCTCCGCATCCTTCAGAATGCGGGCGTCGATGCGTAACGTGATCGTTTTCCTTTCCATATTCACCTGATTGCGTGATTATATCACTCGTGACGTTGTCTTGACACGTACGTTTTTTTTCCGCTAAGGTAAAACCATGAAAACGATAAAGCTCCACCATCATATGTTTGTTATTGAAACCTGACAGGTGGCTGGCTTCTGCATTGATACAGACCTCCGCATGTCGCGGAGGTTTTTTGTAATCCGGAGGGAACATGGAAACGGTATTACGGATCGCGATCCAAAAAAGCGGCAGACTCAGCGAGGACAGCCTCGCGTTGATCAAGGACTGCGGCATCGTCTTCGGGACGGAGTCCCGGGTCCTGAAAGAACGGGCGTCCAATTTCCCGCTGGAGTTTCTGTTCGTACGGGACGACGACATTCCGATGTACATCCGCGACGGTATCGCCGATGTGGGGATCGTCGGAAAGAACGAATACGACGAGCAGGGTATCGATCTGTGCATGCTGAAGGATCTCGGCTTCGCCAAATGCCGGCTTTCGGTGGCTGTTCCCCAAGGATTTCCTTATGACGGACTGAAGTCGCTGGAAGGCAAACGCATCGCCACCAGTTATCCCCGTATTCTCGGGGGCGTTCTGGAAAAGGCGGGCGTCCATGCTTCATTCGTCCATGTCGCCGGATCGGTGGAGGTCACTCCGGCGGTTGGCGTCGCCGATTGTATCTGCGACCTCGTTTCTACCGGGACGACGTTGGCGGCCAACGGTTTGAAGGAAGTGGAATGCATCTATCGTTCCTCTGCGATTCTTCTGGGACGGAAAGAGATGGGGGATAAGGGGAAAGAGGATGTCCTTCGCAGGTTGCTTTTGAGGATCAATGCCGTTCAGCGGGCCGCGGGATACAAGTACATCATGTTCAATCTCCCCGAGAAACATATCAAGGAAGCGGCCGCGATCGTCGGCGGGATGAAAAGCCCGACGGTGACCCGCCTGATGGATCCGGGATGGGTGTCCGTGCAGACGGTAGTTGCGGAAGACAGGTTCTGGGAAGTGCTGGAGCAATTGGAAGCTATCGGCGCCGAAGGCATTTTGGTGACGGCGATCGAAAAGATGACGGAGTGAGTATGTATCTGGAAAGGAATGTGGAACCGGACGAACAAACGCTGGAGGTGATCCTCAGACGGGTAGCGATCGATAGGCAGGGGGTACGGGAGACGGTAAGGACCGTACTGGAACAAGTTCGGACGGAAGGAGATGCGGCGCTGTTTGCGCTGGAGAAACGGTTCGACAAGGCGGATCTTTCTTCTCTTCGGGTCGGCGACGATGAGATGCGGGAGGCGGAAGGGTTGGTCGATGACGAACTGAAAATCGCCGTTCGCCATGCCGCCTCCAACATCCGGACGTTCCACGAGGCACAGACACCCGTCCCTGAACGGATTACGGTGGAACCGGGGATCGAACTTTCTCGGAAAATCGTGCCGATCCAGAGCGTGGGGTTGTACATTCCCGGCGGTACGGCTCCGTTGTTCTCCACCGTTTTGATGCTTTCCATTCCCGCTCATGTGGCCGGATGTCCCCGGATCGTACTAGCTACGCCTCCCGGTCCCGACGGCAAGGTGAATCCCGCGATCCTTTTCGCCGCGTCCGTCGGGGGTGTTGGCGAAGTGTACAAAGTGGGAGGGGCCCAAGCGATCGCGGCGCTTGCCTACGGAACGGAGAGCGTCCCGAAGGTCGACAAGATTTTCGGACCGGGGAACCGGTTCGTCATGGAGGCGAAACTGCAGGTCTCCAGCGAAGTCTGCGCCATCGACATGCCTGCAGGTCCCAGCGAGGTAATGGTCATAGCCGATACGGGAAGCGATCCGGTGTTCGTGGCGAGCGACCTGCTTTCCCAGGCGGAGCACGGACCGGACAGTCAGGCGATGCTCCTTCTCATCGACGACGGAGACGGAATTCCGTTTCTTGATGCGGTGGAGAATGCCATTCGGGCGGAGATGGTCCGGCTTCCGCGTCAGGAATATCTCGCCTCTTCATTGTCCCATTCCCATGCGATCGTGGTGCGCTCGCAAGAACGGGCGGTGGAGATCGCCAATCGGTACGCTCCGGAACATTTGATCATCAATACCGCCGATCCCGAGGCGATCCTGGGCAATGTGGTTAGTGCGGGTTCCGTATTTTTGGGACCTTATTCCTGCGAAAGCGCCGGGGATTACGCCAGCGGCACCAATCATACGCTTCCCACAAGCGGATGGGCGCGGAGCAACAGCGGAGTGAGCGTGGATTCGTTCCTGAAAAAGATCACGGTGCAGAAACTCTCCAGGGGCGGACTGGAGTCGCTTGCCGGGACAATCGAGACGATGGCTTCGGGAGAGCGGCTTCTCGCTCATCGAATCGCGGTGGAAGTGCGGATGGAGGCAGGAAAATGAGGGAATTGCTCAGGGGCAACATTGCGTCGCTCATACCGTACAAATGTGCCAGAAATGATTTTTCCGGTACTGCGTCGGTATATCTCGACGCCAATGAGAACTGGCAGGATTTCGTTCAGGAAAAGAATCGTAACCGGTATCCCGATCCGTTGTGCGTCAATCTGAGAAAACGAATCGAGGAAGTGATGGGCTTGCCTTTTTCCCATACCGTGATCGGCAATGGTTCGGACGAAGTGATCGACAACCTGATCCGTATGTTTTGCGTACCCGGCAGGGATCGGGTGGCGCTCATGCCTCCGACGTACGGGGCGTACAGAGTGTTTGCCGACATCAACGATGTGAAAAGCGATTTGATCCCGCTCGACGACGCATTTCAGATTGACTTCGCCGCTTTGGACGCATATCTGGAGCGGGAGAAAGGCAACCGCAAAGACGGCCGGTGCAAGTTGTTATTCGTCTGTTCTCCGAACAATCCGACGGGAAACGCGTTTCCTTTGGAGCAGATCGAGCGGATCGCCTCATCGTTCGACGGCATCACCGTCGTGGACGAGGCATATGGGGATTTCAACCGGTATCCCTCGGCGGTGAGTCTTCTTTCCCGATATCCCGATCTCGTCGTCCTGCGGACGCTTTCCAAGAGCTGGGCACTTGCCGGGGCTCGGATCGGAATTCTTGTGGCCAGCGAGGAACTCTGTCAGGTGATGCGGAGCATGAAATACCCGTACAATATCAGCAGCCCCGCCCAAGACGCCGCCCTCAGGGATCTTGCCTCCTGGAAACGGGTCCGAGAGGGGATACAAGCGATTCTTTCCGAACGGGAGGAGATGGGAAGAAAGCTTCCCCTCATCCCCTGCGTGAAGCGGGTTTATCCTTCCGACGCGAATTTTTTTCTGGTCAAAGTGACGGATGCCGATGCCATTTACCGGTATCTGATGGACAAAGGGATCATCGTCCGTAACCGAACGAACGAATATCATTGCGGGAATTGCCTTCGGATCACCGTCGGCAACAAAACGGAGAACCAGGCGGTGCTTTCCGCATTACAGGAGTGGCGCTCATGAACAGGCAACCGGTGTTGTTTCTTGATCGCGACGGGATCATCGTCGTGGAGGACCAGGTGGATAGTTGGGAAAAGATACGGTACATTCCCGGGGTGTTCAACGGGTTGGGGCGCATTCGTCGGGAAGGTCCTTTTTTCTTTGCCATGGTTTCCAACCAGGACGGCGTCGGCACCCCTTCGTTTCCGTTCGAATCGTTCTATCCGTATCATAATCGCATCATGGAGACGCTCGCCGGGGAAGGGGTCGTATTCGACGCCGTTCACGTCGATTTCTCGTTACCCTCGGATGATTGCCCTGGACGGAAACCGAATACGGGAATGCTGGGGCAATATACCTCAGAGCGATTCGACCTTCCCAATTCCGTCGTGATCGGAGACCGGCTCACTGACGTACAACTTGCCAAGAATCTCGGTTGCAAGGCCGTTTGGTTCACCGGTAAGCAGAATGTCATCCAGTTGGAGGAACATCCCGAACTGAAGGATTCGGTGTTGTATATTTCAAATGATTGGAATGACATCGCCTGTTTCCTGTTGGGCGACGGGCGGCATCTCTCGCGGCAAGCGATCGTGACGCGGGTTACCAAGGAGACACAGATCGAACTGTCCGTCAACTTGGACGGAACGGGAAACGGACATATTACGACCGGCATCGGATTTTTCGACCATATGCTGGAGCAGATCGTCAAGCATACGGGATTCGATATCGAGTTGCACGCCCATGGCGATCTTGCCGTGGACGAACACCATACGGTGGAGGATGTCGCCATTACGCTTGGGGAGGCGGTACTCAAGGCTCTCGGCGACAAACGGGGCATCTCCCGCTACGGATGCGAACTGCTTCCGATGGACGATGTTCTCGCCCAGTGCGCCATTGATTTTTCCGGTCGCCCCGACCTCGTCTGGGAGGGGGAGTTCAAACGCGAGTATGTCGGTTCGTTTCCGACGGAAATGGTACGCCATTTCTTCAAGTCGTTCTCAGACAGCAGCCGATGCAATCTCAATCTGAAAGTCAGCGACGGGAATGCACATCATCAAATCGAAGCGTTGTTCAAGGCGTTTTCCCATGCGATGCGGCAGGCGGTCAGGCGGTATTACTGGAGTGACGGTTTACCGTCGACGAAGGGGGTGTTGTGATGGACGTTGCGATGATCAAGTACAATGCGGGAAATACCCGAAGCGTTCTCTGCGCTCTTTCCCGACTCGGGGTGCAAGCGACCGTCACCGACGATCCTGAGGTGATCAGACGGGCCGATCGGGTGATTTTTCCCGGCGTGGGGGAAGCATCCACGGCAATGTCGTATTTGAAAGCCAAAGGACTCGATGATGTGATCCTTGGATTGACGCAGCCGTTTCTTGGTATTTGTCTCGGTATGCAACTGATGTGTACCCACAGCGAGGAACACAATGCCGATTGCCTGGGAATTTTCGGCATCCCCGTCGTAAGATTCCCGAAACGGGATGGGGTGAAAGTTCCCCAAGTCGGATGGAACACCGTCGCGTTCCGTCGTGACTGTCCCTTGTTTTCCGATCTGGATGATGATTGGTGTTATTTCGTGCACAGTT
>JBAXYP010000139.1:0-5437 GCA_041670725.1 Sphaerochaetaceae bacterium | reverse complement strand
CCGTACCAATGGCTCTGGTCGTCAACCGTCCCTTCGATACAGGCCAGTGTATAGTCCGCCGCGATACGAGCCGAATCGTACAGGGGAACGCCCTGCACGAAAGCTCCGACAAATGCGGAGGCGAACACATCGCCCGTACCGTGGCAACTGCGATCCACTTTCTTATGACGGTACAGTCTCCTGCCTTCCGCCTCGGCGATGATAACGCCAGTCTTCCCCGGCTCCAAACTAATCCCTTTGAGAATGATGGTCTTCATGCCGCAAGCCACCAACGCGTCAAGCAGACTGTCGACATACCCCATGTCATACTGTTCCTTGTAGGGAAGGCCCGTCATCAGGGAAGCCTCGGTGATATTGGGAAGCACGATATCGCCACTTGCGCACAGGCCGGTCATTGCCTTTACGAATGACTCGTCGAAACCGGGATACAATTTTCCGTTGTCCGCCATCGCGGGATCAATGATTTTTTTCGCCCCAGGCTTTCCCATCGAGGAAATGATGTCCTTCACATAGGCAATCTGTTTCACGCTCCCCAGATACCCGGTATAGAACGCATCGAACAGAATCCCCTCTTTTTTCCAATGTTGCTCGATGAGCGGAATGTCCTCCGTCAAATCTCGGAACGTATACCCTTTGAAACCACCGGTATGGGTGGAGAGTACCGCGGACGGAAGCGGACAAGCTTCCAAGCCGCAACTGGAAATGATAGGCAATGCGACGGTAAGCGAACATTGTCCGACACACGAAATATCCTGAATGGTAAGCACACGTTGATACGCCATAGCGTTCCTCCCGTAACGACCACCAAAGGTCCGTTTCTCCGTATGGTAGTCCAATCCGCCCCTAAAGGGCAACAGATTGGAAAAGATGATTGTCTTTTTCCCGGAAATGGAGTAGGATACCGATAGTTCGATAACGCGCTTGTAGTCCAACGGTTAAGACGCGACCTTCCCAAGGTTGAGACGAGGGTTCGATTCCCTTCTGGCGCTATCTATTACACAACCTCAGAAACGAAGGTTGTTTTTTTATGCACCGCGACAAGAAATGATCCAAGCTTGCAAGAGATCTCACTAATTGTACAATCCAGAAATTCTGAACATTTTATCTGTGTTATTCCGTGTTTTTTGAAGGCCGTTAAACGGGGATTAAACGGCTGGTAAACGGGCCGCGGGGCCGGCCTCAGTGGCCGGACACTGCTATGGTATCCGGTATGCGAAGAAAATAGTACGTTCGGCAGAGACACTCTTGGAAACAGCCTCCAAGGAGTACCTCGATGTGGACTTGCCAACCATGACAAGAAAAGATGCAAAGGACTTCCGCATGGGAATCATTCACAAATAGGGGCTCACCAGCAGAGCTACGGGCCTTTGGAAACTGGTGAAACTTTGTATTAGCCAGGCATGCGTTAAAACAAGATAACTGGAACAGACCGGAAACAATAGTTGCGATGAACCCCCATGCACTGTGGCATTCACTCAATACGAATTTTCTCTTGGCAGGTTTAAACAATCTTCTTGCAGCGGAGTATCTTTCTTGGCAACATCAGGAGGAAGAATCAGTACAAAGCAGGTATACTCACGTTTATGCCGAGAATATGCGACCAGTGGCAATTGCTGTTGATCAAATGTACGGAACGGTACGAGAAGACAATATCTTAGAATGTCGCAATGCAAAATAGTCATAATCTTGTCATGAGTGAAAATCATTCAAGAAGACAATCATGATGTTCCCTCTTTACGTTGAATATCACTCATGCTATATTACTTGTGTAATGGTTGTAGAGCGCAACCACGTTAATCAAAAGAAAGCTCGACCGATGATGTGGTTGTAGAGCGCAACCACGTTAATCAAAAGAAAGCTTAATGGGTTTACCCCCATCCCCCCATTCAGGGAAGGATGGGGGTCATTTTTTAGGGATGACAAATGGAATTTAATCGGCTTACGGCTTCCTTTTATAGTGATTACGGTAGTTCTTGTCCTGAAATCCTCAAAAAACAAACGCGACCGTATTACGTCGCAGTAGTCTGTGTGTTGGGATTAACGTTTGCTATTCCCTTGCGTTCCCATATTCATCATCCTAAGTACTCCTTCATTGCAAATGGAGCAGAGGCAGGGCTAGATTTCACAAAAGCCGTCGTCATCACGGACAAAGTTCGATACGTAGAACCTTCTCCGACAACAATTCGCCAAAATGAATTCAACATGCTTAAACAACATGAGTATGAGATTGTGCATAAATTTGAGAAATTCGTTCTTGCCTATATCAAGCAAGTCCGTCGTATTCAAGAAAATCCACGAATTCCTCTTGCTCCTTGGTTTCAATATTCTTGCCTGCAATATTTCCACAAGGAATTAGGCCTGCCATTTGAGCGCTAAGTATGGTAGAGTTATTAGCTACTCTTTTTTTTTGTCGTCACAATCAGTACATCTATAGAGGCGAGGTTCCATCTCTTCTTTTCCTTCAGTCACAAAGTGCAGTGAGGTATTTTCCACCAAAACTTCTTGCAAAAGCCAGCCGCTATCCTGCCCAATTTTTTCAAAGGCTGTTTTATTAGGAAGAAATTTGGACTCATGGTCACATAATACTTGGAGAGGTGTACCTAACCAGTAGTTACGGTTTATGACACCCATCAAAAGACGCAGAGAAAAACGTTCACCATTTTTTGATGCACGCCAACAATATACGGCTCCCTCTAAAAAATCCAAGCATTGTTGTCTCTCACCATCTAAAAGCCAAGATAGTTTCCCTTTACATTCCTCAGTACTATATGGTAACCCCTCAAGCATTTTCCCTTCTCCTAGCTAAGATTTAGTAAAATACTAAAAAGGTAATCCTTTTCTTTTCTTTTTCCCAGAGCATTTTCTTCCCCACACCTTTACTCTTAAGTCGGCACCATTACAGTTCTAGCAAGGGTACCCTAACTAGTATGGATGGCAATGTATCCACACTACCACTTTCCCCAAAATTGTAACTCCCTCATCGTTTGCACCAACAACAATGGGTTTATAATTCCGGTTCTTGCTTATGCTAGAAACTTGATTATGAATACGGTCAAATCCCATTCGTTTTACGAGTACCTCGTTTCGGAGAGAGACGACGTAAAGTCCATTCTCATCTAGGTAACCGCGAGCAAAAATCACCACGTCTCCGGAGAATATCCGAACCCCTGTCATACTGTTGCCTTTTACGATAACCGCGACAAGAAAAGATCCAAGTTTGGAAGGGATCTCCCAAAAACACATGGTGAATTGGGTAACCTTTAAGGCTTTCTTTTATTCACGAGAATCTCATAAGAAAAACATCAGGATTTGTGCTTCCAAGACAATCCCTGCATTGTCTGTCGATGTGTAACCAATGCAGTCCGGCCATACGTAAAGTTGCACCTAGATAAGTATTTTTCCGTTTCGACCGGCTCTTTTTATTGATATATGATTATAAAGTGCTACTGTTTAACCATGAAAAAGGTAGATGGATTTCTCTTTTGGAAGAATGTCGACTCGCTCAAACATGAAGCATATGCGGAATTGGCACGAAAAGCCCATGTAAACTACAACACGATGCGAAACCAACGATCACAGAATATCCTTCCCAACGGTTTTGACATGTACGCCATCTCAAAGATCCTCAACGTTTCAATGGAATATCTGATCACGGGAAAGCCAGCGTCTCCTCAAAGATATACCTCCAAAGCGGAGAAAATAATGAAGGAATTATCCCAAAGGGATATTGAAGCAATAAGTACAATAGTGGAATCACTTTCAGCAAAACCGCAAAACGGAAAGACATCATTGTCAGGAACATAATTCAAAAAGAGGTGCGAGATGAGAAATACTTTTTCCAAAGGACTGATAGGGCTTTCATATAACGATTTCCTTACTGCGTTTACGGCTGACGCAACCACACCCGTTGAGATCATTGGGACTCAGGCAAGACTGATCCCCATCGGAAGGAAAGATGATGAAATGGCTGTCACTTCGATCTTCCTCTCCACCCTTTCGTTGGTTAAGGAATTCCGTGGGCTCGTTTCAGACATTGCAAAACTTTCGAAAGCGGGGAGGTTGTATTGCTTCACCGAAGTCTCGTTCCCAGTATTCTTTGCAAACGATCCGATCAAGAAGAACAATCGTTTCGATGGTCTTGCCGTTGTTGTCACATCCGGAAGGATCAAGGATGCGATGATCTTCGAGATGAAGATTGGAAATGACATGCTTGATTCCAAACAAATCGAAACCTATGTCGATATGGCCCATTCTCTTGGTATTCACAAAATCATGTCCATCTCGAATCAATTCGTTCCATCTGAGAATACATATCCAATACCGTTGGACATTCCCAGAAAAGACAAAGACGTCGTCCTCTCCCATTCTTCATGGAAGCGAATCATGGCGTTGGCGATGGTTCTCGTCAAAGATAACAATCTGAACATCGCCGACTCCGACCAGGCCTCAATCATGGAGGAGGTTGTCAGATATATGGCCGATTGTGGTTGCATCAAATCGTTCGACAGAATGAGTAAGGAATGGAAAGCTGTCGCTGAAGATTTGGGGTGCCTTTCCTGCGCACTTGATGCTAAACTCAAGGACTGTTATGAAGTTGTTGTGAGAGACTGGCTTCAGGAGGAACGGGATATCGCAATTGACTTAACCTTGCAGTTAAGCGATCATGAATTCACTCCTGTGTATGCCATATCCTCAAAATTCACGTGTCTTGATAATCTCGTAAAGCAATCGCTTCAAACGCTCAAGGATGAGCGGAAACTCTCTTCAGAGTTCAAAATTAAAAACGCAGTATCAAATCTGAAAGTTACCGCAGATTTTGTATCCAAGAAAATCATACAATCGATGAACATCCCTGTTCCCACGGACAAAACAGTACGGGGAAAATTGAGCTTTGTACGAGCTTTTTTCAAAAAGGCCTCAACCGCGAACCCTATAGGGTTCAATTCTCTGAAGAAAGACATTACGATCATTGTCGTCATGAAACGGAAACATGACAGCCTGAAATTTCCGTTGGCTGACTTTCTCGACAACGACAAGACCATCGTCGATACATCCGCACAGATAACACGCGTTGATGTACAAATGGAAACCGATCTCTCAACCAAAGATTTTGAAAGCAGTACGAAATTCATTATAAGGCTCGAACAATCGGTAAGCCAATTCTATGCCGTTGTGATGCAATATTTTGAGAAGTGGACACCCCCCACTCCAAAGGCTACAAACATTCAGCCACAGGAAGACAACGATAATCTTCACACGCCGGAACAAGAAGAAGAAAAGAGCGCTGAATAAATCTTCATACGGAAAGAATGACTGATACAATCCTCTTCAATTAAGGCCAAAGACAAGGTTGGCGGCCGCATCGTTCATAAAAGGGCCGGATGCGTTTTTGTGTTATTTTCATCCTCAATATTCCTAGAATTTCATGTTTTACTAT
>JBAXYP010000138.1:0-5454 GCA_041670725.1 Sphaerochaetaceae bacterium | reverse complement strand
CAATCCACGCGAGAGACATATTTGCGTGGACAGTCCACAATTTCCTCGGATACGATCTGTTATCCCGCAAAGTTGCTGCACGGGCATATTCTCGAACTGTACCGGGAAGGCGTAACGAAGGTCTTCTATCCCTGTTCAAGCTACAACATCGACGAAGGGAAAGGAGACAATCATTTCAACTGTCCGGTCGTGGCGTATTATCCCGAGGTGCTCAAACACAACATTCCTGAAGTGCAGGACGGGCGGATCGATCTGGTCAGCCCATACGTCTCCTTGGCCGATAAGGCCTTTTTCCCAAAACGGATGGAAGAGATTCTCAAAGGCATGGGAAAGTTTCGTACCAGCGAAATCAAGACGGCAAGTGCGAGGGCATACCAGGCGTACGACGACTACATGGCGGCGATACGGGATCAGGCGCAAAGAATCATCGATCTCGCCAGAGAAAAACACCTGCCCATTATCGTCCTTGTCGGCAGGCCATACCACAACGATCCCGAAGTGAATCACGGCATCGACCGACTGATGCTGCAGTGCGGATGCGCCGTCGTTTCCGGCGACAGTCTCGCCTACAAGATGCAAAAGGAGCGGAGAACCGTCCTCAACCAATGGACGTATCATGCGAGAATGTACGATGCCGCAAGGTACACTCTGGACAAACCGGACATGCACGTCGTACAGCTCGTCAGTTTCGGATGCGGACTGGATGCCGTTACTTCCGACGAAATCCGCTCGATTCTCAAGCAGAAGGAACGGATCTACACGCAGATCAAAATTGACGAAATCACCAACTTGGGGGCTGTGCGCATCAGGATTCGCAGCCTTCTGGCCGCATTGGAGGAAAGAGAAAGCAAATGAGCGCTCCATTCACCAAGGATATGAAGAAAGATCATGTGCTGTTGATTCCCGACATGGTCCCGATACACTTCTCGTTGGTCAAGGAAGTGTTCGTCAACCATGGATACAAGGCCGAATTGCTCATCAACCGCGGACCGAACGTGATCCGCGAAGGCATGCGGTATGTGCACAACGACATCTGTTATCCGGCACAACTGGTCATCGGACAGTTCATTGATGCATTGAAAAGCGGCAAATACGACACGCACAAGGTCGCATTGCTGATATCCCAGACGGGAGGTGGCTGCAGGGCGAGCAATTACCTGTTCCTTTTGAAGAAGGCCATGATCGAATGCAAGATGGAATACATCCCGATCATCAGCCTGAACCTCAAGGGAATGGACAAGAATCCGGGATTCAAACTCACTCCGATCATGATCCTCCACGCATATTGCGGATTCGTCTACGGCGATCTTTTGATGATGGTGAGCAATCAGGTCCGTCCTTACGAAGTGAACAAGGGAGAGACAGATGCTCTGGTGGACAAATGGATTAAAGTCATCGGAGGAAAATTCGCACGCAACAGAGGCTACATCGGTTGGTCGATGCGGCATAATTTCGAAAGGATCGTCCAGGAATTCGCTCGTGTCCCGGTGAACAGGGAACGGAAAATCAAAGTCGGCATCGTGGGCGAGATTTACATGAAATATTCCGCTCTCGGCAACAACGGGTTGCAAAAGTTCCTTGAGGAACAGGGATGCGAGGTGATGATCCCGCCTTTGATGGATTTCCTTTATTATGGCATTGACAACGCACAACTCGACCGCCATTACTACGGGCATCTGTTTTGGGCGTCGATTCTCGACAATTTCGCAAACCACTTGGCATTCAAGATCGAAGCGATGGAACTTCGGGCCATGAAAGGAGGCGGATTCAACGCTCCCGAACCATATCGCATGACGAAAGCGTACGACGAAGGGATTATCGATTACGGGGTGAAAATGGGCGAAGGATGGTTACTTACCGCGGAAATGCTCGGTTTGGTCCATATGGGTTTCTCCAACATCATCTGTACCCAGCCGTTCGGATGCTTGCCCAACCACATCTGCGCAAAGGGGATGTTTCATGCCGTCAAGGAAAGAGTCCCCGAGGCGAATATCGTACCCATCGACTATGATCCTTCGGCGAGTCACGTCAATCAGGAAAACCGTATCAAACTGATGCTGGCAATTGCGAAGGAAAACCTATTGAAAGAAACAGAAGTGCCGAAGAACGAAACGTGAGAATCTTTCTTCCTTAACAAAAACACCACATTCTCTCAAGAACGTGGTGTTTTTGTTTCCGCAAACGACCTACAGCACGACATGCATATGCGCTTTGATGTCGGCGATATTCGCATTGCCGACATCATTGGCACGCTTCGTACCTGCCGCAATCAATTCCTTCACCCGATCCTTGTGTGCCTCATAGAACTGGCGTTTTTCCCGGATCGGATCGAGCATCGCATTCAGCACCTCGTTGAGACGTTTCTTGCACGCCACGCAACCAAGTTGCGCGTTCTTGCACATCTCGCAGATGTTCGGCGCTTCCGAAGCATTGAACACCTTGTGGTACTTGTATACGTTGCAGATATCTGGATGACCAGGAATCTTCACCGTAATTCTCGCCGGATCGGTGACGGCATTCCGTACCTTGTTCCACAATTCCTCGGGCGTATCGGAAAGATATATCGCGTTGCCAAGACTCTTGCCCATCTTTGCGTTCCCGTCAAGCCCTGACAATCTGCCGATCGAGGAAATGCGGTAATCGGGCTCGATGATGTGCGTCCCGTACAAGTCATTGAACTTTCTGACGATCTTCCTTGCAAGTTCGATATGAGGAATCTGGTCCTCGCCAACGGGCACCAAGGATGCATTGCAAAAAGTGATGTCGGCCGCCTGACTGACCGGATATCCGAGGAATCCGTAGGAAAGATCGGAATACCCATAGTTCTTCGCTTCCGTCTTGATCGTCGGATTATGGCTGAGTTGGTTGCAACTGACGATCATCGAATAGAAGATCGTCAGTTCGGCGATGGACGGCACCTGACTTTGCTGGAGGATCGTCACTTTCTCGGGGTCGAGCCCGACTGACAAATTGTCCATGGCCACTTCGTAAATGCTTTGGTTGATCAACTCTGGATGTTCAAAATGCGTCGTAAGCGCCTGAACATCGGCGATTTCGATCCACGTGTCATAGGAATCCTGCAGCTCGACCCTGCTTTTCAATGACCCTACGTAATGACCAAGATGAAGCCGTCCCGTCGGACGATCTCCCGTCAAGATGCGTTTCTTCTCACCCTCCATTTCATTTTCCTTTCTGTTTGGCGCATTGCCCGCAGGAACAACCGCCGTCATGATGGTCGGTACAGTAGAAACCGCTCCCTTTGAAGATCACCGAAGACGGAGTGAACACTCTGTGCACCTTGTGTTCGATACCGCATTTGGGGCATTTCTCCGGAACGTCATGATTCATGATCGGCTGTTCAAGAGTGAACGTCTCATGACAGGCATCACACTCGTATTCGTAATAAGGCATCTTCCCTCTCCTATACCAAAGACCCCAGTCGCTCCAGCATACCGGAGAACTGGGAATCCGTAATGTGTATCCCTGTAATAGTAAGCAAATTCCCCTCAAGGGTAAACATGTTCTTCAATTCCTGTACGGAAAAAGCGGTTTTCGACCGGCGAAGTTCCGCCACATAGGCACTTCGGAGCATTTTCGACAACGTGGCGGCTTTTGTCTCATCCGCTACGTTGATCGTGATATTCGCGTTCTTCTCCCCGTCGATCAGGACTACCATACGTTCAATCATGGGAAACACCGTCTTCGGGACATCCCATCCGAGATCGAAGAAAGTAACCGGATGGTCGACATAGATGCCGATGGATGACATGGCAAGCTCTCCTGCCGTCACATCGTCAACGGTCGGAGGAAGCAGAAACGCCTGCTTTCTCAAATTCCAGTCATCGTCGGTATACAGCAAGATGTTTGTTGAGAGAGATCCGACTTTCGCTCCATCCCGGACGAAATGATCGCCCTCCTTTGCAAACGAAGCGTCGTGTCCGAGCGCAATATGCACAAGAAACGTCGGGTAATCACCTTCGACTACGGCCGTCGTCAAAGCTTCTCCGGGATTAAACGGATACGTATCGGTCCGCGGAGAAAAAGCAGCGCTTACCCTGCTGCACCGTTTGGCCAATTCTTCCCCGCCCAAAACGCGAAGCGCCAGTTCAGGCTCTTTTTTTGCATCGAAAGTGACAAGAATATCCCCTCTCCGCGCGATGTTCTGCATCGGCCCGACAAGCCCCGTCCCCACCCTCCGGGTGGTAGCGCATCCTATCAGGAAAACACAGAACAATGTGCTGGACAGAAGGATTGCTCGTCTCATGCCTTGCTCAGTTGCAATCTTACCTGGTTCTCTCCGCATGCGATGGCGCTGCAGGTCAGATCCGCTTTCCGAACGCTGTCGCACAACGTCTCCCCTTTGATATACCCACCGAAATCGGCGAACACCTTGTCGATATCTTCGCTGCCGTCGTACTTCATGTTGATATGATCGGCAACATCGAACCCGTTTTCCTTACGGAGATTCTGTACTGCGTGGACGATCTCCCGCGCAGTGCCTTCCTCGCGGAGCGAATCGGTCAATTTGGTATCGAACCCGACGGTCACGGTACCTTCGTTGAGCACCCTCACGCCTTCGGCTTCCGTACGCTGGACGACGATTTCTTCCTTCGACAGATCAATGGAGCCACCCTCATACTCGATATGCCGCATCCGCCCATCAAGAATGCTTCCGATCTCGTCGCTGGAGAACGTCTCGATCTTCCCCGCCACCTCCTTCATGCTCTTGCCAAGAGTTTTTCCAAGAACCTTGAAGTTGGCCTTTGCACTGTAGGATACGAGACCCGTCTCGTCGCCCTGCAGTTTCACCTGCTTGACGTTAAGCTCTTCGGCGATGATATCCTCCATCCCTTTGAGGATCTTTCGCTCGCTCTCCTTCCGGTCTACAAGATACATGGTGGAAAGCGGCTGTCGGATCTTCAGATTGTTCGAGGCTCTCAGCGTTCTCCCGAGGGCGATCGCTTTCTGTGTGAGGGCCATTTCCTCTTCCAACATCGCATCGCGCTGTTTTTCGTCATATTCGGGATAGGAACAAAGATGGATCGACTCAGGCATATCGTCCGTCTTCAGATTCTGGTAGATTTCCTCGGTAACGAACGGAATAATCGGGCACGCGACCTTGCAGAAGGTCATCAACACACGGTACAGCGTATCGTATGCCTGCTTTTTGTCCAAATCGTTGGCGCTTTTCCAGAATCGCCTGCGGCTTCTGCGAATATACCAGTTGTTCAGGTTCTCGATGAACGGAATATACTGGGAGCAGACCGTCTGGATGTCATAGGCGTCGAACGCCCTGGTACAGGAATCGGTCAGTTCCTCGCTCAAACTGATAATCCATCGGTCAAGAGGATTTTGCAAATCCTCAAACTTTGTTTCCCCCGGCTGATAGCCGTCGATGTTGGCATACGTGACGAAGAACGCATAGGCGTTCCAAAGGGGAATGAGCAGCGTTTT
>JBAXYP010000137.1:0-5458 GCA_041670725.1 Sphaerochaetaceae bacterium | reverse complement strand
TGCATTTTTCGAGCGTGAGGCTGTACACGGAAAGATGTTCGGGATCGGAAACGTCGAGAAGTCGGTCGATGTCATCCTTTGCATCGCGGATGCTTTCCGTCGGAACGCAGGTGATCATGTCGAAATTGACTTGAATATGGTAACGTTCCTTCAGTTGCATCAGCCTACGGATGCCCCGCATATTCGTACCGACCTCACTGTTGCGTCCCAAAACGGAAAGGAGTGTGGGAGCCAGACTTTGGATCCCCATGCTTGCCCGTGTCACGAGACCGGAAGCGAATAAAGGTTCATACCGGTCATCGAGGGACTCGGGATTCATCTCGACGGTCACTTCTTTGGCGTTGCCCGCCGACACAAGGAGTTCGGAAAGATCGGCTGGCCGGAGGGAGAGCGGATTTCCCCCTCCCAGGAAAATCGTTTCGAACGGTCCGTACGTTTTCGTCGCTTCGCGTATCTCGCCGGAAAGTCTTCGTACGTACGGCCGGCTCCAGGATTCCCACGTGGGATATTCCTCACTGTAAAAGGCGCAATAGTCACACCACCGTGAACAAAATGGCAAATGGAGGTACAGGCTCGTCATGCATTGCCGAGATAGGAAATACGGGACAGGGGCCAGAAGCGGAAAAGCACACGCCCATTGACGTTTTTCTGCCAAACCGGGCCGAAATATCTTCCGTCACGACTATCGTCTCGGTTGTCTCCCAACGGAAGGACCTGACCTTTTCCGACATAAATGCCCTCCTGGTATGCCCGAGAGGCGGAACGTGCCGAAAAGTCAGTGGGGTTGAACAGTGCCTTCGTCCTGGTGCGGGAAGCCTCAAACTGATACATGTCTTCCGGATACCGCGTATTCGTCAAGTTCGAATACGCGCTGGACAGATAGGCGGGAACCGTTTTCACCCCAAGTTCCTGATAGGCGTACAAGGACCCCCATGCCTCGATGCCGTCGTACTGGCCTGCATCAAGGGACCTGAACGGAGCGCGGGAAAGACCGTTTTCCGTACGAAAGGAAATCTCGTCTTCAAACGCGGTCGAACCGGCTTTCCTGATTTTCACGTTCCCTTCATGGAAGCGGACGACCTCCTCAGGAAAACCCACCGCGCGTTTGACGAGCAGTCTCTCTGCGACCGACCCGTCTTCATTCCGGTCGATGTTCACCAGCGTAAAGGTCCCGCTATAGATGAACTGGGACAGAACATTGAAGAATACCCCTTTGTTCGGATATTCGGGATTGTAGAAAGTAATGATGTTGTCCCGATGGACGACCCTGTTTTTCGTCCCTACCTTTTTCCCGGCCGAATACAGCTCAAGCCCATAGCTGTTTTTTCCGACGAACACCCTGTCGCCGATCTCCAGAGTGTGCACCATGGATGGGGACGGAATGACGAACAGTTGGAACAAGTACTGGTTGATCAGAATCACCACAACGATGGCGAACAGCAACGCATCCAACCAGGAAAAGAGTTCGCCTACGAACGTACGTGGCTTTTTTACGGCAATCTGATATGCTTTCCGGGCTTTGCGGACGGTGAGATACGCTTCCGTTTTGCTCTGGATGGAGAGGAGAAACTTGTTCATACATCGGAAAGTAGCACAACAAGGCGGAGTTGACAAGCATAGGGGCAACAAGTACTTTAGAGTCACTATGAAGCATCCAGCCGAATTGCCGGAAGTCGATCCCGTCCGTCTCAAGCCGTTTTTGGGAATGCAACCGGGACTCTACCTCCTTATCCTGTATGTCGTCGCCATCGTTCTCATTCTGTTCTTGGTAGGGTTTCTTCCCGGAATCATGAACGGAGGCCGATACGTTACGTTCCATGGAACGCTTTCTGGCAGCGGCATCTATCTCGACGGTTCGTATCTCGGTTCCGCCGATTATCAGTATTTCGTCAAAAGCGGCACACATTCCCTTATGGTGAGAAAAGCGGATGTCGTAGTGACCGATGAGAAGATATCCATCGACCATCCCGTCTTTTTCACTTGGTTGGTGCATCGTACGAAACAATTGGAACTGCCGATCACCGCATCGCTGACCGAAGAAGAGAAACGGGCGATTATCCGTTTTGACGTGAATGAGATCGTTCGTTACAGCGCCATCACCGACTACAACAGTGTGACCGTCTATCCTCCGCTGTTCGCAAATCTTTCGAAGGACATGAAGGCGTTGGAAATGCCTGACGAAATCTATGGACTCGCCGGCGCGTACATCAGCGGCAAGGAAATGTATCGGGATGCCCTGCAGGTAGTGACGGACGATGTGCTGTTCGCTCAGGAACTCAACGCAGCAAAAGCGTTGTTCGGCGAAGGGGTAAGCCAGAGCTTTGGGACGGGAAAAGAGCCTGTCACCGTAACGGGAAAGCGGACGACGCTGAAGGCGGAGAATTTCACGCAGGACGGGATTATGTATCCCGAAACGGTGTTTGTCATGGGGGATGGTTCCAAAGACGCGTATCCCGACACCAACACAGCGGGAATCCGTGTGACGACTCGCGCGTTCACCATCGCAACCACGCCGGTTACCCAGCAGCAATGGGCGCAGTTCATCGAAGAGAATCCTTCGTGGGCGAAGTCGAACATTGCGGCATTGCAGAAAGAAGGACTCGTCGATCAGAATTACCTTGCCGGACTAAGCCCGACAGTGCGTTTTTCTCCGACCGGCAGACCGGTATACAACGTCAGTTACAAAGCGGCGCAGGCTTTCTGTGCGTGGCTTTCCGCAAAGACGGGGAAACGTGTGTTTCTTCCCAGCGAAGCCCAATGGAGCCTCGCCGCGGCGGGCGTGACGGAGTACCAGCGTACACTGACGCTGGATGATGACGGTGCCACCACTCCGTCTGCGATGCTCGGAGGGGTATGGGAGCTGACGGGGAGCAGATATATTCCGCTTGCCCGGTTGTGCGGGTACGAAAGGATTTGCGTTCTGGCAGACGCATGGGTCCTGAACGATGATGTCATCGTCAAAGGCGGCAGTTACCAGAACGACGGTATTACGGTTGATTCGATAGGTGCCGTCACGCAAGAGGCGTGTGGTGATCTGATCGGACTGCGCATCGCATGGACGGAACGATAATGGGCAAAACGGACAAAAACAGCTTTAAGTTCCTTCAAAAGAACAAAAAGGCATATTTCAATTATGAGATCGTCGAGGAACTGGAGTGCGGCGTTTCCCTTCAGGGAACCGAAGTGAAATCGATCAGGGAAGGAAGATTCTCGTTCGGTGACAGCTACATCACCGCCGACGAGCGGGGTTTGATGCTCGTCGGCTTCACCATCCAACCGTACACTCATGGAAACATCAACAACCACGAGCCCGTGCGCAACCGACGTTTGCTCGCCCACAAAATGGAGATCAAACACCTGCGGCGGAAAGTGGACGAGCGGGGGTTCACGCTCGTCCCGCTGGAAGTCTACCTTAAAGGCAATCTGGTAAAGATGAAGATCGCCCTTTGCCGCGGCAAAAACGTCCGGGACAAGAAGGAAACGATCAAAGCCCGCGATATGGAAAGGGATACCAGACGTGAGCTGAAGCAATTGCAGTATTGACTCAGTTCTTGAACATCTTGCTTACAAGGAAGCGTTTGACTTTCTTCGTAGACGTCATGGGAAGCGGCTCGTAGGTCACGCTCACGCGTGTGATCTTCTTGTAACCCTGCAATTCCCTGTTGACTTGCTCCACGATATCCTCCATATGTTTCTGGATATTCTTGTCCCATGCATCGGGCGCGGCCTCCTTCGCCGCCTTGATATAGTTCGGATTCGGATAGATGATGGCGCGGATGCCTTCGCTCTTCGTTTCCTTGTCCAGCAGATATCCCGCGACGCAAATCGTATCGATATCGTCGAACAACTGGAAATGATCCTCGATCTCCTCGGGAAAGACGTTCTTCCCCCCTTCGGTGACGATGATGTTCTTCGCCCGCCCCGTCAGATAGAGATAATACTCGTCGTCCTGATGCCCCACATCGCCGGTATTCAGCCATCCGTCGTCGGAAAGCACTTCCTTCGTCGCTTCCTCGTTGTGGTAGTACCCCTGCATGGTGTTTGGTCCCTTGACGTAGATCAATCCGTTGCCGTCCTCATCGGGGTCGACGATTTTTACCTCTTCCTGAAGAAATTTCGTACCCACTGATGTTTCCTTATAATGCCAGGGAGGATTGAGATGGGTGATGGGGCTTGCCTCGGTAAGTCCGTATCCTTGGACAAAATCGATCCCCAGCTGATTGAAATGTCGGAACGTCGAAGCGGGAAGCGGCCCCGCCCCGCAGATACAGATGCGGTTGGTGTCCAAAGAAAGCTTAGCCAGCAATCCCCTGAACAATTTCTTGCCGATGTTCACGCCAAACAGCTTTTTCACGAGCCCGGAGAATCCCATCATCATTCTTACCAAACCGTAGACGACGATCCCCTTCTTCCTGATTCCGTTCAGAAGAGAGGAAATCATTTTGTTGAACAACATGGGAACTCCGAGGAACATCGTCACATGTCCTTCATGGAGTTCCTTGAGCATGATGCTTACGATCAAGCGTTTGCCGAACACACAGGAGGCACCGACGGACCATGTCTCGAAGAAGACCGCGACCATCGTGTAGGCGTGATGGATCGGCAGGATCGCGTAGAACACATCGGATTCGTAGAGCGGCATGTAATACGTACAGATGAAGGTATCGGAAACCAGATTCCTGTGACTCAGCATGACGCCCTTTGGAGTTCCCGTCGTCCCGCTGGTAAAAAGGATCGCCGCCGTGTCCGTTTCCGTAGCCTTTGTGCGGGGAAGCGCTTCTTTTTCCATACAATCAAACACATAGGGATGGTTGGGATCGCCTTTTTCCAACGAGAATTTGCCTTTCAGTCCGACTTTTCCGTCTTTGTCTATGGCATCGATCCGATCCTTGTCGATAAAAAGATAGGAAACGTCTGCAAAGATCATGAGGCGTTCCATCTCCTCGTCGTGCAACGCGTAATCAAGAGGCACGATGATGGCACCGCTATAGGCGATCCCGAGATACGCAATGGCCCATTGGGGACTGTTTTTTCCGGAAACCGCGATCTTGTCCCCTTTTCTGACTCCAAGTTTGACCAGATAGTTTCCGATTCCCGTCGCAAGTTCGTGTGCCTGCGTATAATCATATTCCTCTTTTTCCGGAATGATCGAGGTGAAACATGCGTTGTGCGGGAACCGTTTCGTGCTTAGATCAAAAAGCTCCGGTATCGTAGGCCACTCCCCTTGGAAATCCGTTCCGCGATATTGGTCCAACACTTTCCAAGGGTATACGTCTTTGTACTTGTTCTTTGGCATTTACTAGTTCTCCTTGCATTAGCAAAACCTTCAAATCACTTCTGCAAACGAAGGAAATGATAAGAATTTACTAGTTATTCAACCCACAGTATAGCAGTTTCCCTTCTTATGCAACAATCAGACAATACTCTTCATAATTACATATTATGTTAATGTGTCATT
>JBAXYP010000136.1:0-5465 GCA_041670725.1 Sphaerochaetaceae bacterium | reverse complement strand
TGGCGGGACGCTCGGTTCCATCGGCATTATCATCGGTTTGGGCGTCATGATGGGTGCGATTTTCGAAGCAAGTGGAGCCGCCAACAAAATGGCTCTCGTCTTCATTAAGCTCTTGGGAAAAGGGAAAGAAGACATAGCAATGGCCATCACAGGCTTCTTTGTGTCCATTCCTGTATTTTGTGATAGCGCCATGGTGATATTGAGCCCATTGGCAAAATCCCTTTCCCGGAAGTCGGGGAGGAGTGTGGTGACGATAGGTTGTGCGCTTGCTGCGGCATTGCTCACTACGCATTCGTTGGTTCCGCCGACGCCGGGCCCCCTCGCAGTCGTCGGATATTTCAATCTTGATCTGGGGAAATTCATTCTTATAGGACTGGCCTATTCGATTCCTATCGCCATCTCCGGTGTGATTTATGCACGCCATGTCGGCAACAAGTCGTTGTTTCGTCTCCCTGACCCTGCAGATCCGGAGAACAAACTTATCGCTCGTCCATATAGTGCCGAAGAGATTAAGCATGAGGAAGAATTGGAAAAGGATAAGACGCTTCCAAGCGCTTTCATGTCGTTCCAACCGATATTCCTTCCTATTATTCTCATCCTGATCAACACCATCATGTCTGCGGCGGGTGTGAAAGGTGCGGTAAAAACTTTCTTCGGATTGATCGGCGATCCCATTGTCGCCGTAATGATCGGTGTGCTCGTCGCCATTTATGGCCTGGCTCAGAATATCGAGCGGAAGAAAGTGGTCGGAATGCTCGACAAGTCCATACAACAGGCGGGTTTGATTATTTTGGTTACTGGCGCCGGAGGCGCTCTTGGTCAGATCCTGAAGGATAGTGGCGCCGGATCCGCACTTGCCAACATTATGGTTCACTCCCATATTCCCGGCATCCTGCTTCCCTTCCTGATGGCATATCTTCTTCGGTTCGTCAGCGGTTCCGCAACCGTCGGGATGCTTACTGCCGGTGCGATGACGGCACCCATCATTCTTGAGATGGGAACGGTTAATCCTTATCTCGCTGCCGTTGCGTGCTGCATCGGTTCCATCGGTGTTACGAATGTTCATGACAGTTACTTCTGGGTCGTGAACAAATGCATCGGTCTCACGGAGATGAAAGACATGTTCAAGAATTGGTTCGGATGTGTCCTTTGCTTGTCCACCACGGGTTTTGTCGTACTTATGGTCTCAAGTATTTTTATTCATTGATACGTTCTTCTCTGTTATCATGAGGGGGTTCCCTTTTTTAAAGAGGAACCCCATTTTTATGAGTCATTCATGCATCGGATCCCTTTGCGTGGATTCGATGCATATCTTTGGAAAGATACATAAAAAACACTAAGGGCTTCCATCTCCTGACGTTGTTCTGGAACAACGGAACGAATAGGTCTCCGTCGAGGGCGTATCGCTCAGTTCGGCGAACGGGGGGCATAACGCACATGCTGAAAGTAACTTGCACCCTGGCATCATCCGCAGGGAATCGATGAAGAAGGCCCCCAACATGTCGTTGATGTGCTTGCGTTGGCAAAGCGGAATGCCATACGAGTCGGACCGGCAACGTCAATTCCACAATGGATTACGACGTAATAGGAAATATCCTCAAACGGGTCTCCCAACCCCGCTGCAAAACTCCCGTAAAAACATTTATGAAACAGAAGCCTACGGGAACGGCCAATTCCTTCACTTTCGATGATTGCTGACAATCTCTCACCTAAACAAATATAATTATTTCTCCATTCCTTTGTTTTATCTGTCGTATAAGAGAGAAGGTCGTCGTTTTAGCCACCAAACCGATACGACGACCTTTTCCCGTTCTCGTTTTCAAGCGAGGATATCAATCGATCATTTTCAGAATATCCCTAACCATTTTGTTGCGAAATTACCGAGAAGATAGAAACTTGTCGACGACTGGGCACTGCAGATCATCCAACAGGTAATCGCCGTATTGACGAAAGCCCCGAGCCAAACGCTTCCGGTCTGGTTGTAGAACTTACGCCCAAGCAATGCAAACAGAGGGACATTGACAAGCATCGGCCACGTTGAAATGAGAGCCATCGAAGGCATAATCCCCACACCTGTTTTCCAATAAGTGAGATAACAGGTTCCGTAACTGATAAAGCAGGCTATGTACAATCCTATGCAGGAAATAACAACCTGTAATGCCGTGTTGCGTCCGTCGCTCATGTCCTTCATTCTTCCCGCATTCACAAAAATGCCGCCGATAAGAAAAGTCGGCAAGATGACGATTGCATACCGTAAGCAAAGCATGAAATTCTGGGGGGGCATATCCTTTACTCCCGTATCCCAGAACCGATAATCCTGATGGAAAAGGTATTTTATTGTCACAAGCGAGTAATACGCGCAGATGAACAGAATGGTGGACAAAAGAAAGTATTTGCCCACAAGAGATGGTTTCGTTATGAAATTAAGGGAACGCAGGATATTGATGTTCTTTTTCTTGTGATTGTACAGGACGAAAATGGTGAGGAGGATTAACGAACCCGCAGCAATCAGCCACATGAAGGTGATATGGATATCTGCGGTGAAATCCATCGACAATAATTTCTTTACCCATAGCGTCTTGAATCCAAGAGCGGGACCGTTTTGAGTGACAAAACGTATTGTAAGGAAAGTAAGCAATACATACACCAAGGAAACCAACCAGAATACAGTACTTTTCTTGCTGACGAAAGGTTCGCAAGTGTCCTGTTTGCATCCGGCGAAATACTTGTTCTTCATAAGGATTCCGGCGAGCGCCACTAAAGCAAAACACATTGAGAGCAACGCCAAGAAGTTAAGAAATTCCCTGAACATGAAATGAATATGGGAAGCAGCAAGAGGGACAGTGACAGGATCGGTCATCTCTCCACGATTATATGATAACACCTGCTCAAAGTACTTAACCATGTGGGATGCCGCATCCTTACTGAAATAATCCCGTGCATGAGAATTAAAAGGCGTAAAAATAATTCGTGTGGAACGATTTTTAAAAGCCTGCTGAAGTGCATGGTTCGTCGCAACGGAAGTGTTCTCTATGGTTCCGAGGACAGTACTTGTGGGCCGTTTCTCACTTGTATAGGTCTTTACCTGATACCATGTGTCTATATTGATTTTTCCTGCGGTTTGGAACCGTTCAAGCATGCTTTCATTTTCAAGATTCTTCTGTCCCACTCCCGCTCTTCCTTCATTGAAAAGAGCAATCTGCCAGCATGCATTGCAGTTCGGTACACGGGTAACCTCATACCCTCCGACACTTACTTTGGTCTCGTTCAACCCCCAGTTTCCTCCCAACACAAGGACTGCATAGACGGTATTGTCCAAATACTTTTTCTTTTCAGCTTTCAGTGCATAGTAATACGGGAGCTGGTCAGATGAGAGACGTTCTTCGGCAAGAGTATCGGCGTCAGAAGATATCTCCTCGTATGAAAACCTTTGACCGAATGTGTCATAGAGAACATTGATCATCAAATCGTTGAGTGTATAGGGACTGCAATCCGCGTCAACTACTGCTGCAACACGTTGTGAACCTTGCGAATGCCCCACAAGAGCTATACGGGTTGTATCTATGTATTGCAAAGTCCTCATGTATTTCAGTGCGTCATAGATACCGCCCGTGGGATCACTTCCGTCTGAAGTTTCCGAAGCTCCCGAGCCATAGGCCGAAACGCTCAATACCACAAACCCCCGACGAGCGAATTCCTCCGCAAGTCCATTTACGGTGCTTTTGGTGCAACTCATTCCATGGGTTACAAGTATTGCGGGTAATTTGTCTTTTGCCGTAACTATCCTCGGTGTATAAAGAGTTGCCTGTATCACGGAACCCCTTGAATCAAACGAGATATCATTTATCTTGATTTTTCCCCAATCGCAAGCGATCATATAAGCGAAAAAACTGCTCAACATAATGATCGTAACCGTGATGACCAAAATCCTTTTGCACCCTTGGACCGTACCAAAAGTCAACATATGTGGTTTTTCAGACATAAAATCTCCTCCCCTTTTGGGGCAATGCGAATCCTTTCATTATCAAAATGATTTTGTTACCTCGTGTAAAAAAGGACGTTGCGCATCTGTTCAAACGGAATCGTAATCTTTCCATAAGACATCCGTTCGAAACAGTTACGTAGTTATCCTTTTATGAGGTCCCCCCCTTGTACTTTTATTCCATGGACTTTGAACGATTCAGAATCCATTGCACCTCCTTTTCCCATTTTTAATCGGAAAATTCCTCCCCTCGACGGCTCCGCAAAACACGTCAGAAAACCATACTCTTCAACGGGATTGTCTTTATTCATAAGAGGCCTTTCTTTCGCCAATCAATCTCGATGAAGCAAGAACTCACCGTCGTCTTGGTTTCTTTCGTTTTTTGTGTTCTTCCAGAGAATTCTCTTTCAGCAGTAATAACGTGTACGTTAACGTAAGTCACAAAAAGGATTTTATACCATTTTTTCATGCTGTCAACCCAAATTTTTTATATTTCGACCGAAGAATGCCGCACTTGAAGGGCGGAACATCGGAGAGTGGGGAAAATTGGAAAAAAAATCCCTGCGCATGAAGAGAGGACTGTCTGTGACATCCATTGTCGTGCAAGGTTGTTGCAAAATTCATGAGGATGTGGGACTTTTCTCAGGAAGTCCGTGGAGAATCCTAATTCCCGATTGGTTTTGTAATTTCATAAATCCTGCAGATATATCTATGTTGTCGACAGTAAAATGCATGGACAACGTAGTGTCGTGCCCTACACTTAAGTTTAAGAAATAAGGGTAGAGGAGCATCATGGATTGGCTTGTTGGCGTAGAGGAAAAGGCAACGGACAAATATCACGGCTTTACCAAGGACGTGCGCCTTCCCTTACCTTGTATTTGCATGAAAGCCGTCTCGAGCCATGCGGCAGGAACCAATACGCCGGTATTTTGCGAAAGGTATCCTCTTTGCGGGGAAAGGAACCACACGACCGATAACAATGATGCGATGGCTTGTTTTTTGAGAAAGTGCTGCCATATCGGGTTGATCCGTATCCGTGTTGTCCGTCCCGATGCAAGAGCGGTATCTTTTCAGTGGGGAAGCGTAAAGTCGCTTTCCCACGTGTTATTTGGAATCGGCAACTGGAAACTCCATGCCGTTTTTCGATATTGTTGCAACGTTACGTTCCGTTCGTTGTATCAGAGGACGGATCAAAAAGATTCGGCCTCGTTGCGGCGTTATGGCGTTTTGTTTTGGAAATACAAAAAGAATTGGCTTGCCCAAGGTGTTTATCCTTGATCGCTAACGATACGATTGAGACCGTTGACTGCGTAGATTGGAAAACATTGTTGTTTTCAGTGTGATATAGGTGGTAATTTCATGCGTCATGCATGAAGAAGGAGAAATAATGAAGAAACGTTTGATATGGTGTGTGTTGGTCATGCTCATTGCGTCCTCTCCCTTTTTCGCCCAGGGCAGCAATGAGGGTTCCGGGAAAAAGGAT
>JBAXYP010000135.1:0-5481 GCA_041670725.1 Sphaerochaetaceae bacterium | reverse complement strand
GGCATTCTTAGCGCGGGTTCTTTTATCCTCGCCACAACGAAAAACCGTTCCCATCGCATCCCGCTCTCTGATGGAATTTATGCCGAGGTGACGTTGATCTATTTCAACCATCGGTTCAATGCGCTTCCTTGGACGTACGCCGATTACCGCAGCGAAGCGTTCTGTACGTTGTTCAAGGAGTATCGCGCATCGTATCTTTCCGACCTTCACGCTACGAAATGCACTTCTTGACGATTGTCTTGTAAAAATCCACCCCTTGGGGAAGCGTCTTCGTGTCGATGTTTTCGTCAATGCCGTGAATCGAGATTCGCTGTTGTGTCGTGATCTCAAGCGGAGCGAACCGATAAACGTTGTCGCACACCGACGTGTAAAACCGGGAATCGGTGCCTCCGGTCATTGCGTATGGACAAGGGACGACGGAAGGGAACTCTTCTTTGATCGTCTCTTCGAGCATTTTGAACTGCTGGGTATGGATATCGACGACAGGACATGGTTCGGAGGCATTGATTACCTGCATCTCCACATTGTGTTCCTTCGCTTTCTTCCCGAGGATTTTCGTCGTTTCCTCCACGCCCTGATGAGGGATGAACCGGACGTTTGCCGTTACGTACGCCTCTTGGGGCATGACGTTCAACCCGTCGGATCCCTTCGCCGTAGTGAAGGCGATGGTCGTTGCGATCATTGCGGCCCCAGACGGATTGGTCGTATACAGGATTTTGGCAAGGATCGGGGAGAATCCCTTGGCGTGACGGAACAGGAATCCCTGAATTCCTGAGGTTTTCGATCCGAGACGTCTGAGCATCTCCACCGTAATGGCGTTCATTTTCGGACGGAACGGGGGATGCTTCTCAATTTCATTCATCAATGCTCCGAGCCGTGGGAGCGGAGTGTCTTTTCCCGGGGCTGACGCATGCCCCCCCTTGCCGTGAGCGATGAACTTATAGTTGCCCGTTCCTTTTTCCAGACATCCGATCATGGCGAATTTCCCCTTGGCGCCTTTGATCGGCTCGTAGGTGATCATCCCGCCCTCGTCCAGCACCAGTTGCAAATGGATATGTCGGGAAGCAAGGAGATCGCTCGCCGCCTTCGCTCCCGGACCGATGATTTCCTCTCCTGCGGAAGAAGCGATATACAGGTCCCCGTTATTTCGGTATCCTTCGGAAATAAGTTCCTCTACTGCCTGAAAAATACAGAACAATGAACCCTTGGTGTCCACCGTCCCGCGTCCCCAGATGTTTCCATCCTGATCGATGTCTCCTGAAAACGGGGGATGTTTCCAGTCGTTGGCGTTGGCGGCGACGACATCCTGATGACTCATCAGAAGGATCGGTTCTCTCAAAGGACGCTCCGCGGTCCATGAGAGAAGCAACGAACCGTCTTCCCATTGGGTGAGGTTGCAAGTTTCGAACACATGGGGGAAATTCGTCTTCAGCACGTCGTGAAACGCTGTGAATTTTTCTTTCTGGACGATATCCTTCACGGATACCGTCTCGCATTGGATCATCTTCTGCAGTTTCGCAGCATATGTCCGTGTACGATCTTCCATTTTATTGAATCTCCTTGATCAATTGAGGCTTGAAACGGTACATCAGGTAACACAATCCGATTGCGATGGCGCCGTTGGGAATCAACAGGGTCGTCGCCGATCCGATCAAGTTCGGCATGAGACTGCACAGAATAATGATGAACAACATCGGAAAGATGGAAAGGATCGGGTTTTTCTTGAAATACTGCATTGCCAACGCGCCGAACAAACAGGGAAGCAGGTTGTCAAAGGCCGGTCGGAGCACCGGATTCTGCAGAATCGGGGTAAGCGGAATAAGTAACAACACACCGAGTAAAATGACCAGCATCGTCACCAGAGAAGAGGTCGCCACCGACAAGGTCGTGATGATTTCATCTTCCGGAGTCCCCACTTCCGTTTTCGCTATGTCCCGCGCCGTGAAGGCGCATGGAAGTTTCATGTTGGAGATGTTCCCGGTCATGAAGCCGAGATATGACGCGCCGGGACCGAGAAGCGGGACATAGACGAGGTATTCCACGATACAGGACGGAATATAGATGAACAGTACCTGCACGAGTGCCGGCCAGAACCCCTTCATATTGAAATGGGCGTGAAGAAAGAAAGCGAACAGAAACGGAGCGCAAAAAAGCATCAGAATGCCGATGGAAAGCCCCGTCCTGCCCGTTTTGTGGATATCGTTCTCGTAAAGGTCGAAATCGAAGGTCTCGTCTTTCATACGATGCCTCCCAAAGAGAGCAAGACCGCACCGACCATTCCCATCAGCATGCTGCCTGCCAACGAGAAACTGTCCAGAACAGCGACGCCCTTCCTTTTGGAGAAGTATTCGAACACACCCATGGCGAGTGCGCTGATCAACGTAGTGAAGAGAGGAATGAATTGTTTCAACGTAATGGCAGTGGCGACATAACTGCCGCAAAAGGTGGCGCACATTCCGATGAACATGGCGACCATTGCATAGGAGCTGAATGATTTCTTGTGGCCCCCCGTGAGCGTTGCGGGTTTCTGTTTGATTTTATTCGAATACCTTTTCAGCGTGGTGATGGACAACAGGCATCCCCAGCATATGCCGATCGTCATGACGAGAAGAATCGTCACCAAGTCATCCACGGAGAGGATTGAAGCGTCAAGTCTTTTTCCCATTCCCGTCGCCGCAATGGAGGCTACCGTCGTTTCATATTGGAGGTTCCCTATGACGGACAACCTGAGCCAGGATACCGGTAGCCCAAGACTGCCGGACAAGGCGATGACGCCAAGCAGAATCGATAGGGACGGAAGGACGGTGAAGGTTACCGATGACGTGATGGTACGGTTTAGGATTTCCTTGGACATCCCGAGTTTCAGTCCCGCGACGTAACTCTTTCTCATGAACACGAAACAAAGACAGGCGACAAAAAGCAGGATGATTCCGACGATCACATATAGGATCGGCAAGTTTGCTTGTTGCAGATACTGTTCCATATGAAGGATACCCCTTGGTGTTCAGTATAGCACTTCCTTATTTTTATGCGGCGAAAACAGCATAAAAATGTAAAATATGATTTCTCTACGATAATTCCGTTGCATAATATGCGATTTCATATACTTCGGAAAAACCCATCGAACGATACAAGGTAAGCGCGACGATGTTGTCGCTTTCCACGTCCAGTACGACTTGCTTCCTCCATTCGATTGCTTGGGCCGTCACGTATTCCAACAGGAGTCGGCCGTATCCTTTCCCCCTCCAATAGGGAAGAAGTTCAAAGCCGTAGACGCAACACTTGCTTCCTTCGTCGTTCAGATGACAGACTCCGATGGGTTCGTCCCCGACGCATGCCATCCATCCGTGGCGCCGGGGATCGGAGAGGACCTTGGCAAGGTAGGATTTTCTCTCGTCTCCTTCTCCGAAAAGCTTTGCGAGAAGAGCCGCATAACGGGGAAAGACAATGTTGGTGACAGGAATGAATGACGTCCCTTCTTTCGTATGAAAAGTCGGTTTGTCCAGAAGTTGCATCCGGTACTCGGAGAATGCGTATGCAGTATCGGGAAGGTGCTGTACCGTCTCGATTCCTCGGACGCTTTTTGTTTCAACGGCATAAAGTATGCGGGAGTATCCGTGTTCCCGACACCGCCTCATCACTTGGGACAGAATGGAATGAAAATATCCCTGTTTCCTGAATGCCGGATCGGTGAATGCCGTCACTTCCACTTCTTCTTTCCCCGAGGAAAACAGCGTAAGGAACGAAATCATCCTGTCATTTTCCCGGGCTTCCCAGAAATGCGGCATCATTTCTTCTGTCTCCAAACCGGGGTCGAGAAGCAAGTCGCTTGCAAGATGATCGGCTTCTGAGCAAAGCTTGTAGAGTTTTTTGGCCTCTTCGGCTTTTTTACTCGGCAACCGAATGTAAGAGACGATGTCCATGGAGCAAGTATATCAGCAATGGGGGGGGAAAAGAAGGAAGCGATGAAAGCCATTTGGCGGTAGAACAAGTATCATGTTGCTGATAATTTTCCTGATGGGTGCGTTTTTCTGTTCCTGTTCGTATAATCCGCTTGTGGAACATCCTGTGGAGGTGCTTATCCCGTCTCATCCATGGGAAACGTCGGAACCCGACATGTGGATGTTGCTTGCTACATCCCTGGGAGAGAAGATTCATCTTCCCGCCGGGGAACGAAAGGCGGTGATCAACGTCCCGTACGGAAAGACCGTGTATGTCGCCGTCTCGCCACTCGGGGAATATGCGCCGTTTGGCACGTTCCTGACGGCAGCGATGGATAAAGCTGAACTTGATCAGGAGAGGGGACATCTCGCAAGATACTTGGTTGACAATTCACCTTCTTTCGCAGAGGTAATCTCCCTGACTGACGGAGCGTATCTTTTTTCCATGCTTTCCGAACGAGGTGTTTCCGTATTCGATCTGGATCGCGTCACCTTGCTCCGCGATATTCTGAACAATCACCTCGGGGATGGGTCGTTTGTGGCTTTGCCCCGTCATTCGGTGGCGGTGGCGGACATTCCCACGGGGCGTTGGGTCGCAGAACGGGAAGATGACGGGAACTTCTGGTACGACGGGGAACATCCTGTTCTTCTTTCCTTCTCCGATGGGCTTCATTGCTATCTGTGCAGGGAACGATCCCTGCTTTTGAAGATTCATGTCGATGCGAAGGAAAGCTTGTCCTTTACGAGCGTGCATGGACGCCCGAGGTGGTGATTCCGTCTTGGCTTTTCCTTCGTTTCGGAGTACAGTGCAAAGGCTATGCAGTCACTCCACGAACTCTATCGTATCGGCGTCGGACCTTCGAGCAGCCATACTATGGGACCACGATTTGCGGCCCAACATTTTCTCGGGAAATATCCTGATGCGGCTTCGTATGAAGCCAGTCTTTTCGGATCGTTGGCCGCGACAGGAAAAGGACATTTAACCGACAAGGCGATTCGTGAAGTGTTTGCCGCAAAGGGGAAGGACGTCGATATCTCTTGGTATCCCGATCAGTTCAAACCGTTTCATCCCAATGCGCTTTCCATTACGGCGTTTGACGCAGACAAGAATGAATTGCATAGCCAGATCTACTACAGCGTCGGAGGTGGCAGGGTGGTTATCGAGGGCGATCCCTCAAGCGAACCTGCCGACGTATATCCGAAAGAATACACCCATATGAAGCAGATCCTCACCTTTTGCAATGAAGAAGGGATGCAATTGTGGGAGTTCGCCATCAATTTCGAGGGGCAAGAAATTCTTGAGTACATGGATACCGTGTGGGACGTGATGAGGAAATCCATCGAAAACGGGCTCAATACGGAGGGCGTACTTCCCGGCGGATTGAAACTCCCCCGTAAGGCGATGCAATACAACGAAAAGGCAAAGGATTTCAAAGGACCGTTCGGCAATACGGCGCTTGCATTGAGTTATGCCCTCGCCGTTTCCGAAGAGAACGCGGCGGGCGGAACCATCGTCACGGCACCGACCTGCGGCTCCTGT
>JBAXYP010000134.1:0-5492 GCA_041670725.1 Sphaerochaetaceae bacterium | reverse complement strand
GCAGGTGGGATACGCCACGGTCAGGGCGAAGACCGGAGGAACGATTATCACCGCCCCCTCGGCGAAGGGAAGCACCGCGGCGCAAGGAACGCCTCTTGCCGTCATCGCCGATCTCGGGGATTTGATCGTCAATCTGAAGGTTCCGGAAAAAGAATACGACTTGTTCCGTTCCGATCCCGATTCCCTGATGGTGACGGTCGTCAGACCGGAAGGGGGAGCGAAGGTGACGGCGAAAGTTCTGAATGTCGACCCGTATATCCAGCCGCAGTCCAAAGTATTCGGCCTCCGGTGCAGGTTGCTGGGGGATGTGTCGGCGTTCCGTCCCGGCATGTACGTCAAGGCGATCATTTCGTATGATCGGCACGAGAACGTTCCCACGTTATCACAGACGGTGCGGAAGGCCGACGGTTCCTGTTATCTTTACGACGAGACGGATGGTACCGTGCATTATCTCGAGATGGAACCACAGATCGAGGACGATCACTATTTCATGGTTCCCCTGAAGTATTCGGACGCTCTGTTCGTCATCGACGGGCAAAACTCGGTGTTTGATGGACAGAAAGTGAGGGTTAAGGAACCGTGAGCCCCGCACGTTTCGCCATCAAGCATCCCGTCGTCGTCGCCATGTTGTTGATCGTACTTGTGGCGTTCGGTGTTTTCAGCGTGTATAACCAGAACATTGCGTTCATGAGTGACGTCAACCTGCCTTCCATCATCGTCTACACAGTGTATCCCGGGGCGTCGGCATCCGATGTTGAGCGGGATGTCACCAAAATTCTCGAAGACCAGTTCGTCACGCTCCCAAACTATAAGTCGATGAATTCCGTCTCTCAGGATTCGGTGAGTTTTATACAGGTGTATTATCAGGATACTGTCGATCCGTACGACCAGTTGCAGGAGATTCGTTACCGGATTTCGACGATGAAGGACAGGTTGCCGAGCGGTTTGCAGGGAGATCCCCAGGCGTTGGTCGGCGCCTCTTCGATGATTCCCGCCATCATTTTCACCGTTGATGGCGGTAGCGATATGGCGAGAACGACCAAGTACGTTTCCGATACGCTCAGGCCGAAGATCAACCAGATATCCGGGGTTTCCGACATCACTGTCTACGGGGGTAAAGAACTAGAAACGCAGGTGCGGCTCCGTAGCGAAGACTTGGTCAGCAAGGGAATCAGTGTGTTGCAGGTTTATCAGATGATTCAGGCATCCAACTCGGAATTGCCGTTGGGCGGGGCGGAATACAAGGATCGGACGATCAACATGCGGTATGAGGGATCGTTTTCCGGCGTGGAGGATTTGAGGAACCTTACCGTAGGCGTGGACGACGATGGCAATCTGATCAGACTTCGGGATGTCGCCGATGTTTCGCTCGGATATCCGAAGCCGACTTCCGAAGTGAACAGCGACGGCAAAGATTTGTTGCTCGTTTCCGTCTCGAATCGTACCGACGGGAATATCGTGCGGATATGTGATGCGGTCAAGCGCATTCTCGCGCAGGAGGGGAAATCCACCGGAGGCGCCGTGAAGTTCACCGTCCTGAACGATTACAGCGAGACGACCAAGGCGTCCTTGTCGACCGTGGTGGAAAGTGGCGTTCTCGGCGTCGTCATGGCCGTCCTGGTTATTTTGCTTTTTTTGATGGACGGTCGCATGACGCTGATTATCGGCCTGTCTATTCCGCTTTCCGTGCTGTTCACCTTTATCGGTATGCGATTGATGGGCATTTCGCTCAATCTGATGAGTCTTTCCGGTCTGGTTATTGCCTTGGGCATGGTAGTCGACGCGTCGGTCGTCATGCTGGAGGAGGTGTATCGTCATTACCGGACCCGAACGATGGATCTGGATGAGTGTATCATCAAAGGAAGCGGAGAAGTCACTTCCTCGATTCTCGCATCGACGGTGACGACGATCGTGGTGTTTATTCCGATCGCCCTATTGCAGGGTTTGGTCGGCATGATTCTCAAGGAAGTCGCAGAAACTCTTATCCTCGCCATGGCGGGTTCTTTTCTCGTCGCCGTTCTCTTCGTGCCGTTCCTCCTTAAGTTGTTGCTTCGAAAGAAGTGTCCTGAGATGAAGGATCATGCCATCGACCGAGGAATGCGGCGCTTGGAGACGCACTACAAAGGGTGGCTCATCTGGAGCATGGACAATCGAGGATTCGTTTTCCTGTTGTCCATTTCGATGCTCGTCCTGACGGTATTCATTTCCAAGAAACTTGGGGTTTCTTTCATCCCTTCCACGGATAACGGTGATTTCTACGTGGATATGGAATTCCCCCGAGGGTACAGCCTCGCCCGCACGGAGGAAAAAACGGCGGTGGCGGAAAAAATCGTCAGGGATATCGTTCCCGAAATGAAAAACCTGGCAGCGTTTCAGGGAAAATCGGAAGGGATGAGTTTCATCGGGGACAACAGCAATGAGGCGTATTTCTATATCAATCTTGTTCCCGTCAAGAGGCGGGATAGGAACGTACACCAGATCATGCTTGCCGTGCAGAAGGCTTTGGATGACCAAATTCCTGACTGCAAGGTGAAAGTGAAGAATGGCGGATTCGACAAGTTGTTAAGTTATGCATCCGGTGGCGGGGGATACGGCATCACGCTGGTGAGCGAAGATATGGATCTGCTGTATAAGGAGGCGAACAGAATCCAACAACAGCTTCGCAAGGATCCTTCCGTCGTGGAAACGGAGATGGATACCTCGTTTGACACGTATAGTTTGATCATCAGGATGGCTCAGGACTATATGGCGGGTCTCGGTGTCTCCAGCATCGAGGCGGGGTTGACGGCGAGGATTCTGTTTAGCGGGGTGGAATGCGGCAGGTATAATAGTGCGGATGGGAACCGCTACGCGATTCAGTTGGACAGTGATTTGATGGATCAACCCATCACGTTCGACCGGCTTTCCCAAGTACAGGTGAAGTCCCTTGGAGGGACGTTGGTCGATTTCTCCAATTTGGGGGATTTCGTCATGCAAAACAGCGTCAGCGCCATCAATCACACCGATCGTGCGAAGACGATTACCGTCAGCGCGACGCTGGTAAGTGAAGACGCCCTTCCGGTGACGACGCGAATGAACCAATATCTTGCCGAACATCCCTTGGACAATGGCGTAACGAGTAAGCGCGGCGGCATCGGCGAGCTGATCGCCGATTCCATCCCGTCAATGGTGCGGGCGTTGGTCATCGCCTGGTTCCTCGTCTATACCGTGATGGTACTCCAGTTCGAGCGGTTCCGTCAGCCGTTCATCATCATGCTGACTATTCCTTTCTGCGTCATCGGCGTGATCGTCGGGTTGCTACTGTTCGGCTCCACGCTGAGTCTGCTTTCCCTTCTTGGACTGATATCCTTGGGAGGTGTCGTTGTGAACAACGGCATCATCCTTATCGACTATGTCAACCAGTACCGATCGTGGAATCCCTGTACCGAAGGGGAAGATGAACGGGTTCACTTGAAACAGATGATTGCAGAGGGGGCTTCCACGCGACTTCGCCCGATCTTCATGACGACGCTCACTACGATGCTCGGCGTCGTGCCGATGGCGGTCGCAAGAGGTGAGGGATCCGAACTGTATGCTCCGCTCGGGCAGGCTATCGCCGGCGGCTTGTTCACTTCGACGTTGATCACCCTGTTCCTCATCCCCACAATGTATTACATTACAGAGGAAAGAGTTTTGAGAAAGAAAGAGAGGGGGCGGCATGAAAAAACATAGTACGGTGATGATGATCATGGCGGCCGCATCGTTGATCCTCGCATCCTGCAGTTCGGTGTTCACTTCGACGATCACCGGGAAGGTGGTGGAGAAAAGCGGTACGCAGGAAGTGACTGTCGAGAATGTTGATGTCTATGCGTTCCTTTCGGAATCGGAAAGGGATGCGGCGGTATCTGCGCAAGACAAACCGGAGACGACGGTCAGAATTTTCCATGCCATTACCGATACGAATGGTTCCTATTCCATGCCGGTGGAGTGGAACACCTCCCATCCGACTTTTGGTAAAACGGCAGACAGAATCCCCGTCTATCTTGCCTTCTACCATGTGGATTTCAACAGCGGGAAACTCAGTGCCGCGAAAGACGTATCCTATCTTTCCAGCGAACGTACCAACACGATGGAGACGGAGACGCTAAAGCGAACCAGTGATACCTACACGCTGAATCTCACCAGGATCTATGACGTTTCCGGCACCAATTACTCCATCTCGCCGACCAATTTCACTGTGACGGTGAAAGACTCAGGAGGCGATACCTTATACGAAGGGACGCCGACGGGGACATCCGTTTCCTTCTCCGCCAGCACTGCGTCAGATTCCGTTTTGTCGGGAACGGTGTCCTTCGTTCCGAACAACCAAGATGAATACATCCAGTGCACCGCGGGCGGCAATATTGATTCTTCAAGTGCCTCTTTCACCTTGGCGACCCAAAATGCCACCAATCCTGCAGAGCCTGTGTACATGAAACACCTTGTGTTGTCCGAAATGACTCTGGAGGGATATTACACGTTGGATGGCAACTCTTCATTCGACCAGAATGGGTTGGCGGTGAACTTGTACAAGGGATCAGACGCTACGACGGGAACATTGGTTTCGACCACGACGACCGCTATATATTACCCGAGTTCCACCCAAACGATGCATGGGCACTTCATGTTCACCATTCCTTCGGAACCCATTGACGAAGATGATTTTACGGGGACGTTGTACACTGAGGACTATTATCTTGAGGTTTTTGACCCTGAGGCTACGACAAAGAAAGGGGCGCAAACGATAGAGAGAACTTCGGATCCCCTGCAGTCAAGTACGTTGATTGTGACATTACGGGGGTCTTCGACATGAACCGTCGTCTTCTTACCGCGCTTATCATCCTCTGGATGTTTTTGCTACCACTCTCCGCTTTGTCCACGGACGAACTGGTGGCGAGAATGGAAGCAAACAATCTGGAGCTTAAGAAAGCGAGGCAGGACTGGCAGACGGCGTTGCTCGACGTGAAGGATGCCAAGGCCGGCAGAGGCCCGACGGTGGACATGACGGTGTCGGGGACGTACATGTACAATCCACCCGTCGGTCCGGTGTATGTCAGCACGCAGGATTTGTTGCAGCAACTTTCCGAGCAAAATGTCGATGTGTCTTTATTGGAAGGGCAACCGGACGCCTACCTGAAGTTGTATGGCGGAATGGAGCATACGCTGTATACGTTTTCCTTGAACATCACCCAGCCGGTCTTCACATGGGGGAAGATCACGGATTCCATTGAATTGTACCAAAAGGCGGCGGATGTGCGGTCATTGCAAATTACCGCGTTGGAGCGCAAACAGAAGAGCGAACTTGCAAGTCGGCGCGAAGCCGTGTTTTATCTTCTTCAAATGCAGAAGCTTGTGAAGGAAGAACGGGAGAACGCCTCCCGTCTGGCGGAGATAGCCATGTCCGCCCGTGACAACGGATTGCTCCTTGATGTTGATGTGTTAAAGGTGAAGATTCAGGTACAACAGATCGACGT
>JBAXYP010000133.1:0-5526 GCA_041670725.1 Sphaerochaetaceae bacterium | reverse complement strand
TCATCGCCTTGCCAGCAATGCATCGAAATGGGAATGCCCCCCAACGTATCCAATGCCGCATCCGTATCGACGCCAACCGCAGCGTATTGTTTCTTCGCCTCTTCGTACCGTGTCATTTCCGACTCCTGTATTCATGAATATGTATGGAACGGGAAAGAACCGCTTGAACTTCCTTTCCGTCCTTGATTTTTCCACTTGCCATCATTTGCGACAAAAGGTTCCCGAACGCCGTACCTTCATCCGGTCCCGCATATACGGTTCTTCCGGTCGCGTCTGCCGTCAATTGGCAGAGGAACCCATCCTTCGACCCTCCCCCGACAATGGCGATTTTTCTGAATTTTCTTCCGGTAATCGTTTCCAACCGGGACAATTCCTTGGCATAGCCTTCGGCCAAACTTTGGTAGATGCACCCCGCGACTTCCCCGATGCGCTCGGGAACCGGTTGGCCGCTTTCCTTGCATGCCGCGCGTACCTCTTCCGTCATGGAATGCGGGGCAAGGAACCGGATATCCTGCACGTCAACGCGGGAAGGAAAATCCGAAGCGCTCTCCGCCTCCGTGGCGATCTCATTGAACGAAAGCGTCCCTCCCCATTCCTTCCGCACGGATTGGATCATCCAAAGTCCCATGAGGTTTCGAAGGAACCTGATGGTTCCGCCGACTCCGCCTTCGTTGGTGAAATTGGCTTTCTCCGCTTCACGGGTAAGAACCGGATGATCCATCACGCAACCGAGGAGCGACCAGGTTCCACTTGAGATGAACGCCGTCTCTGCATCGAGCGGCGTTCCAAAGACCGCGCTCGCCGTATCATGGCTGGGTGCGGCAAGCACCGTCGCCTGAAAACCGAGGCGACGTGCCGTCTCTTCGGAAAACTCTCCGTAGACATCCATCGGCCGGGAAAGGGATCCAAATAATTTTGAAGGAAGTCCGAGCAGGGAAATGAGGTTGCGATCCCACTGGCGGGATAATGCGTCAACCAGCCCGCTGGTCGTCGCATTTGTATATTCCTGATGCATCCTCCCCGTAAGCAAAAAAGAAAGATAATCGGGAATCATCAGCAAGGCGCTGGCCGCTTCAAGCTGTTCGGGATGTTCCGCTTTTAGGGCAAGTAATTGGTAGATCGTATTAAACGGCAGATGCTGGATTCCCGTACGACGATAGAGTTCATGCCGATCCACAGGGCAAACCACATGATCGGTGCGCTTGTCACGATACCCGACCGCGTCCCCTATCCTCTTCCCCGTCGCATCGAGAAGCACGAAATCAACGCCCCACGTATCGATGGCAACCGTTTTGATGTCATGTCCGCCTTCGTGCGCCTTGGAAAGTCCCGAAAGGATCTCCTCATACAACCTGTCTATGTCCCAAACGAGATGCCCGTCCCGCCCTATCAAAGCGTTGGGGAAACGATGGACGACCGTGGCCTGTATCTTGCCGTCCACCACGTCCGCGCACAGCATTTTTCCGCTTGAGGCACCAATGTCGACGGTACAGTGCTCCATATTTTCCTCTTTATTTTACTATCCACCCGAACCAGAGGGAGCGCAATGACGATTTGTTACAGTCGATATTGATTTTTTTTACGAATATCATATGATTTTTCTATGGACTACCCGAAATTTATTGCACAATTTTCCGTTCTTACGGAAGAAGAAAAGACATATAAGGCACTCTGGAAAGCGGGAACACTCCCCGCATTTCCCGCGTTCCTGAGCACTCGCGGGGCGGGACTTACCGACATCACGCTGGGGGACGACCTGTTCTTTTCTCACGCAGGGGGAGGGGACTGCCATGTGGAACGGCATACCCGTTTCCTGCCGTCCTACATCCATGACCATCAGTTCCTGGAAATGGAATTCGTTATGGAAGGCTCTTGCGTCCAGGAAGTATACGGAAGGAAATTCTCGCTTGAAAAAGGGGACGGAATCATCATTTCCCCCCGGAATTATCATGCCATCTCGGTGTACGACGACAAAAGCGTCGTGATGAACATCCTCGTAAAGAGCACCACGCTGGAAAACCTGTTGCCGCCTTTCTCCGAAGGTGCATCACCGCTCTGCGCCTATTTTGCATCCGTACTCGCCCGCAAACCGATCTGTCCGAGTGCGGTCGTCCACCATGCAGTGGAAACGTTTCCCGTCATCGCTTCGCTGTATACCGAAGGAGCCCGGTCGAATTTGCTCGCTCTCTCGCTGCTTGCCCAGATCTTCGCATTGCTGGTGCTGTTGCCGAAACGGGAGATCACCTTCATCGATCCAGGAGATCGAAAAGACGCGCGGACCACCGCGATTCTCCACTACATCAGGGAAAATCCCGCCGAAGTGACACTTACCACCCTCGCGGATGCTTTCGGACTCACTCCTGCATACCTTTCCGCATTAATCCACGAGTCAACCGGTTCTCGTTTCTCGGATCTCCTTCTCCGGCGAAAGATGGATATCGCCCTCTCCTGCCTTTCCTCCGAAGTTCCGATGAGTTGCACGGAGATCGCACGGAAAATCGGCTACGGAAGTCCGCAACATTTCTGCAGGACGTTCCGGAGGTGCTACGGAATGACTCCGATGGAATACCGAAGGCATCAAGGAAGATAAAACATTTCCTCAAGCGGGATGGAGACGGGAGACTCGTCGGCGTTGGTCTCCATGATATCCTTCATATAGTGCCACCATTTCCTGATGGCTTCCTCCGACCCGACATCCTGACTTCCGACATCTCCTTTGGTATGCTGGAACGCGAATAACGTATCCGTCTTCTCGTCAAGATAAATAACATAATCGTAGACGCCGTTTTTCTGCAGAACCGCTCTCACTTCCGGCCAAATTGCGGCATGACGACGCTTGTATTCCTCTTTCATTCCCGGTTTCAGGAACATCTTGAATGCTTCTCGTTTGTCCATGCGTCCATATTCGTTTCCCAGAAGGCGAACTGTCAAGGCATCTGAATGCAATCGACCCAAATCGGCGAACTCCACGCACGTTGCTCGTCCTCTTCTTCCATTCTGAGATAGTAGTAGTCGCAACTCGAAGAAGCGGGATCAACGAACGAGAACGCAAACGTGTTCTTCCCCACAGCCGAAGGATACGCGACCAAAAGGTCGTTGTTCTTGATCACCTCAACTTTCCGGATGGCGTGCATGGAGAGGACACTCCCCGTAATGGTCCGCGCTTCGTTCGTGGAGAACTCTTCCCCCATGAAATGCCCATTGATCCGGAAAGAAAGCAGAATCCGATCGCCCGTCGTTGCGTAGACCCGCCGTTTCCATAGGGCGTCCCACAAGGCTTGACTGGATCTCTCTGTCATGAATGCACCCAGGATACCGCCTTCCTTGCCGTGTTCCATTTGATGGGAATCACTTCCTGCGATAAAACCAAGCCGGTACCCTCTCGCCAATGCATCTTGTACGCAACAATGGTCGAACTTCTTGATATTCTTGGTGTATTTGGACAACGTCTCCGTCCGTTCGTAATCCGCATGACGGGAGAATATCTCCGTAACCCTGGTCGCTTCCGGATCATGATAATCCCAGTCGGTGGCAGCGCTCACCGAACCCCAATCCGCCGCGACATGATGAGGAATACACTGTCCTCCATCTTTCTTGATGCTCGCATACAGCCGGTCGGGATTCATCCCTTTGGGATCACAGGACGTATACAACCTTCCCACCGATCCGGGATAGTACACATTCTTGTGCCCGAAGTCATGTTTGTATTCATTGCTCGTCCATTCGTATGCAAGAAGCGCCACGAAATCTTTTTCGGCATTGAAAAGATTTCGCGTCGTACGATTCCATTCCCATTCACTGTCCGTCGCGACATCCGGGTAGCAATCATGATCCGTCAGTGCGCAAAAATCCATTTTCCGATCGACCATCGCATAATGATAATACTGGTCGAGCTCCCCCATACCGTCGCTCATGTTGCTTTGTCCGTGGATGTCACCAAAAAGAAGCTGATATCCATCCAGACCGTTCTCATGCAACCATTCTTGTTTTTCTTTTTCCTGCGGCGCCAGCATCTCCTTGTCCACGTCGATGGGTTGGACGAATTTATCGATCGTCGTCTCCACATCGGCGTCATCGAACGAATCAAGATCATGAAGCGAAACCTTGTTATAGATGACGCTGCTGTTTCTGTTCTGATGGCCGTTGCGTCTGGCGTATTGCCAGACGTAATGGATGGCGTCCTCGCCGTCCACCGATACTTTGGGACGGACACAACACTGCGTGTCATTGAAACTCCCTACGACCGGTTTGCTCCACGAACCTTCCGAAGTACGGTACCGCATCAGCATGTTGGTCTTTCCAATCGTATAGGTGAAAACCACAACCCCTTTTTTGTTGCATCCCGCATCCACGTTGTTATACCAATTCCGGTTTTTGATCAGCACGTGGTAATTTGAAAGGAGGGGATCCCTCCCAGCGCATGAGACGTCGATGACGTTATAGCTAAAATCGGAAGAAGGCCCGTTCTCGTACCATCCGACCGTGATACCGCTTTCGCTGAATCTCGCTGCCACGGGTTGCGCGCATCGCATTCCGCTACGGTTAAGCTTCCATTCCTCCCCCCACGCTCCGTTTTTCCGAATCCGACAGAATACATCGTATCCGCTTCCCGTGAATGCATCGTAACACACGAAAAAGTCCTTCTTCCCACAGAGCGTTCCGGTCGGCCGGTACGCTTTGTTTGTCTTGCTGGCCACTTCGTAACGGAAGGTTCCGGCATGATAAGTCGCCATCACGCATTCGCTCCTGCCGGGCTTTTGCCTGCAGTATAGGACGACGGGATCCGCACCATCATCCGTCACGTAAGGGTAAAACAAAGCTTCACCGGACTCGACGACACAAAGAGACTCCTTTGCGAGGCCATTCATGATGTATAGCTCGATCTTCCAACGGTCATCAATGAATTGGGACCAGACGACGAAAACATCGTCGTCTTTGACATGGACGGAAGGGCGCAGGGAAAGCCCCGCACCCGAGATACGTTTTGTAAAGGTACGTTTCCCATCTGGTTCAATACACGTCAATTGGATGAATTCGTCATGATCGCGGTTCTCTTGCCAGACGACGAAACTCCTCCCCCCTTCCGTCGTTGCGATGTCAGGGTATTGGCAGGTATCCTGAAGCCTATTTGTCAGTTCTTCTGATTGTTGTACAAATGGATGCATGGTATCACTCCTGGATAGTTTTGTTTGAATCAATCATCTTCATGTCTGCCGACACCGGCAGGCGGTTTGATATTCCGTACGCCGAACACGAGGACGAACAACGTTACGATATAGGGGATCATCTGGATCAATTGCGAAGGAACGCCGTATCCCTGCAGATAAATCTGGACGGCCTCACAGAAACCGAACAACGTTCCCGCAAGCAGGCATCCGACGGGATCGTACTTTGAGAGGATCGCGATCGCCAAGGCAATGTACCCACGGCTTGCGGACATCTCCCGAACAAACATGTTGAGCCTGTCCACCGAGAGGTATGCACCGCCAAGTCCCGCAAGCGCCCCGCAAATCGTCACTCCGATAT
>JBAXYP010000132.1:0-5539 GCA_041670725.1 Sphaerochaetaceae bacterium | reverse complement strand
GTCCAGCATTCCATCTGCGCCGCATGGGTGAGCGGAACGTGAATTGCCATTTGGTCGCCGTCGAAGTCCGCGTTGAACGCATGACAGACGAGCGGATGCAGTTTGATCGCTTTTCCATCGACGAGCACGGGTTCAAATGCCTGAATGCCAAGCCGATGCAACGTAGGTGCGCGGTTCAGCATGACGGGATGTTCCTTCACCACATCATCCAGAATGGACCATACGGCTTCCGTCTCTTCCTCGACCAAAGTCTTCGCTTTCTTGATATTGTACACAACGCCGTCCTGCACAAGTTTCTTCATCAAGAACGGTTTGTATAACTCCAGCGCCATCTTGGAAGGAAGCCCGCATTGATGCATCCTCAGTTCAGGTCCGACGACGATGACGGAACGACCCGAATAGTCGACACGCTTACCCAGCAGGTTCTGACGGAATCGACCTTGTTTGCCCTTGAGCATGTCGGAAAGACTCTTCAACGGACGAGAAGAGGCACCTTTGACCACTTTCTTGCGCTTCGAATTGTCAAATAAGGCATCAACCGCTTCCTGAAGCATGCGTTTCTCATTGCGGATAATAATGTCCGGCGCATTGAGTTTGACCAGACGGTCCAGACGATTGTTCCGGTTGATCACCCTGCGATACAGGTCGTTCAAATCGCTTGTGGCAAACCTGCCGCCGTCCAATTGCACCATAGGACGAAGATCGGGAGGGATAACGGGTATGACCGTAAGGATCATCCATTCCGGTTTGTTCCCGCTGTCCCGGAAATTCTCGACAACTTCGATTCGCTGCAGGAGCCGCTTGTCCGCCTTATCCTCCCGCTCGCGCATCTTGTTGCGGAGTTCGGTGGACAATTTCTGGAGATCCAGACGGGAGAGCAACTTGCGGATCGCCTCGGCACCCATCTCCGCGTCGAAACTTCCTTCTCCAAACTGCTCCAGATACTTCTGGTAATCCTCCTCGGAGAGGATCTGGTTGTCTTTCAACGTCGTGTCACCCTTATCGATGACAATGTATTTCTCGTAGTATAGGACGCTCTGCAATGCATTGCGGCTGATATCCAGCAACATGTTCATTTTGGACGGCACACTGCGGTAATACCAGATGTGCGCGACCGGAGCAGCCAACGTAATGTGCCCCATACGCTCGCGGCGCACCTTTGTGTCGGTCACCTCGACGCCGCATCTGTCGCAGATGACGCCCTTGTACCGGATGGACTTGAACTTTCCGCAATAACACTCCCACTGCTTGGTGGTTCCGAAAATTTTCTCACAAAACAACCCGTCGCGCTCCGGGCGCAACGTGCGGTAGTTGATCGTTTCCGGTTTCTTCACTTCGCCATAGGACCATGCCTTGATTTGCTCCGGCGAAGCGAGCCGGATCATTACACTATCAAAATCATGAATCTCATTCATCCGTCTACTCCTAGTTGTTCAGTGAGCCTTTCTGCTGCTTGTTGATCAACTCTTCATCACGCTCGGTGAGCGGAACCTGTTTCCCATTGGAATCATATACGGACATATCCAATGCCAATCCCCTGATCTCCTGGACCAAGACGTTGAATGCCTCGGGCATGCCGACCGCTGTGGCAGGTTCTCCCTTCACAATACTCTCGTAAATCTTGACACGGCCGTTCATATCGTCGCTCTTGATCGTCAACAGTTCCTGCAGGGTATTCGCCGCGCCGTACGCTTCCAATGCCCAGACCTCCATCTCTCCGAGACGCTGGCCTCCAAACTGGGCCTTGCCTCCCAACGGCTGCTGAGTGACGAGCGAATACGGACCAGTGGAACGCGCGTGCATCTTGTCGTCCACCAAATGGTGCAACTTCAGATAGTAAATGTATCCGCAGAACACCTTGTTGACGAACGGAACTCCCGTCCGACCGTCGTACAGCGTCACCTTCGAGTCGGTCGGAAGCCCAGCTTCCTTCATTTTCGCCTCGATCTGTTCCATCGACGCACTCTGAAACACCGGTGACGAATACCATTCATCCAACGAAACAGCCGCCCAGCCCAGCTGGGTCTCCATCAACTGTCCGATGTTCATACGGGAAGGGACGCCGAGCGGATTAAGGCAAACGTCAAGAGGCGCGCCATTTTCCATATACGGCATGTCCTCCTCGGGCAGAATTCTGGACACGACGCCTTTGTTTCCGTGCCGTCCGGCCATCTTGTCGCCTTCGCGGAGTTTTCTCTTTGTGGCGATCAACACTTTGACCGTCTCATTGACGCCGGCGGGAAGCTCGTCGTTTTCCGAACGGGAAAGCCGCTGTATGTCGATGACCGTACCTTCCGTTCCATGGGGGACTTTCAATGATGTGTCACGGACTTCTTTCGCCTTCTCGCCGAAGATCGAGTTGAGAAGTTTGAACTCCGGGGTGGTATCGCTTTCGCTTTTCGGAGTGACTTTTCCGACAAGAATCGATCCCGGCCGCACCATTGTCCCGACGCGTACAATACCATCCTCATCCAACGCTTCCAACAACTTCTCGTTGGTATTCGGAATGTCACGGGTCAGCTTTTCAGGACCAAGTTTGGTCTCACGGATGTCCGTGGTGAATTCCTTGATATGAATCGTGGTAAAAATATCGTCCTTCACGACCCTCTCGCTGATCAAGACCGCATCCTCGTAGTTGTATCCGTTCCAAGGAACGAATCCGACGAGTATGTTCCGACCAAGAGCCAATTCGCCATTCTGCGTAGCGGGACCATCGGCGAGAACACCACCCGCATCCACATGCTGACCGACATTGATGATCGGACGTTGGTTGAAGCAGGTATCCTGATTGGTCCTTTGGTATTTCTGCAATTCGTAATAGTCGACTTCGCCCTCAATGTCGCTCTTGTCCGGCTTGATCACGACTTTTGTGGAAGAGGCATATTCGACGACACCCGCCCGTTTCGCCTTTACCAATACGCCGCTGTCATAGGCTGCTTTCTGCTCCATACCGGTTCCGACACGCGGAACTTCGGGGAACAGAAGAGGAACAGCCTGGCGTTGCATATTACAACCCATCAATGCGCGGTTCGCGTCATCGTGTTCAAGGAACGGAATCAGACTTGCGGCAACACTGATGACCTGTTTCGGGGAAACGTCCATCCAAGACACCTCCGACGCAGGCCGCGTGGTATAATCACCGGCATGACGGACCGGAACCTCTTTGTCCAGAAAGTGTCCGGCCTTGTCCAACTTGGCGTTCGCCATTGCGATGATGTATTTCTCCTCGTCGTTGGAGTCCAGATATTTGACGTCTTTGGTTGCGATGCCGTCCACTACCTTGCGATATGGGGTCTCAAGGAACCCATACTCATTGACGCGGGTATAGTTGGCAAGGGAAACGATCAGACCGATGTTCGGTCCTTCAGGGGTTTCGATCGGACAAATTCTCCCGTAGTGGGTATAGTGGACATCACGGACCTCGAATCCCGCACGATCACGGGAAAGACCGCCAGGTCCGAGAGCATTGAGACGGCGCTTATGCGTCAATTCGGAAAGAGGATTGACCTGATCCATAAATTGCGACAATTGGGAAGAACCGAAGAATTCCTTCACCGCCGCGACGATCGGCTTGATGGAGATGAAATCCTGGGGCTTTGCCGATTCCTTGGAATGCTCGTCGGCCATCATCAGGCTCATCCGCTCTTTAGCGATCTTGTCCATCCTGGCGAAGGCTCCCTTGAGAGCGTTCTGCAACAATTCGCCCACGGAACGGACACGACGATTGCCAAGATGGTCGATATCGTCAATGTTCTTTTCCCTGATAAACACCTGCACCAAATAGGACATCGTATTGACGATATCTTGCGGTTGCAGAGTAGTCACTTCGGTGGAATCGTTCTCGCTGCCAAATTTTTTGTTGAACTTGTAACGCCCCACCGCACCGAGATCATACTTGCGCGGAGAAAAGAACATGTCAGGCAGATCCTTTTCCGCACGATCCACGGCCACCATCTCTCCGGGCATCAGCACCGTGAAAATCGGGGTCAGCACATCTTCCTTCGACGGTTCGTCCAGCCCTTCGGAAGTATACTTCGCGTCTTCTTCCTTAAAGCAGTTCAGGACGATCTCCGAATGGAGTGTATCGGGAGAGGTAAGGTCGACCAGTTCGACATGCGTAATCTTCCGTTGGATCAACTCGTCAATTTCATGAGCGTGCAATTGATCTCCAGCGCGAAGAATCCGTTTCTTCCCCCCGTCGACCATGTCATAGATATCCTTGTACAGATATCTGTTCTCCACCTCGTTCTTGGTGGTGTCCGAAAGTTCCACCGCCTGACTCTTGTAGAATTCGGCGACAATCTTCTCTCGGGTATCGTATCCTATCGCCCTCAAAAACAACGTGCCGAGGATACGTTTCTTCCGATCGATCTTCGTGTAGATCAACCGTTTTTTCTCATCAATCTCAAATTCGAGCCACGAACCACGATACGGGATGATGCGGGAAGAATAAACATCCTTCTCATTGCTGAAAATAACACCCGGACTTCTGTGGATCTGGCTTACCACGACACGTTCCGCCCCATTGACGACAAACGTGCCGCGATCGGTCATCAGAGGGATATCGCCGAAGAAAATCTCCTTCTCCCTGATTTCGCCGGTATTGAACTCCAGGCTAATGGTAGCCTTGAGTGGGACGCTATAGGTGCGCCCTTTCTTTTTGCACTCTGTTTCGGAGAACTTGATGTTGTCCAAGTCAATTTTGTAGCCCTTGTATACGAGCCGCATCTCGCCATTTGGAACTTCAATCGGGAATGTGGACTGGAAAACCTTCTCCAGACCATACGCAGGATTCGGGGCCTCCCCTTTCTTATATCCATCCAACTGAAGAAAGCGTTCATAGCTGTCCAGTTGTACGCCGATAAGGTTGGGAAGCTCGCAAACCTCTTGAAAATCAGAGCCGATGTACGTGCGTGTTATGGCTTTGCCGTTGGCAACCATCATGTACCCTCCAGAGATAACGAACAAACGAACTGACTCCTTACGGAGTTTCGGAAGACAGAGCAGGCCACCAATGGTTTTTCCCCCTTGGTGGCGCACTCACACAGCAATCGATGAAGGTCAGCCTGCAGCTTGGATTTCAACAACACATCCAGCCGCTTCAAGTTTCTCTTTGATGGATTGCGCATCCGCCTTGGAAACATTCTCCTTGATCGTCTTGTTTCCCGCTTCCACAATCGCCTTTGCATCGCCGAGCCCAACATTGGTCAGGTTTCTGACTTCCTTGATAGCAGCGATCTTCTTGGTCGGATCGGAACTCTTCAGAATCACGTTGAACTCAGTCGGCTCGTCTTTTGCAGGACCGGCTGCAGCAGCGGCAGCGGGTGCTGCGGCGGCCGCAGCGGCCTTAACGCCGAACTTCTCTTCCATCATCTTGATGAGGTCAGAAACCTCAAGAACCGTCATCTTCGAAATCGCATCGATAATTTCTTCTTTGGTAGCCATATTACCTTCTCCCTAAAGTGTATTTCCTCACAGTCGTAGCAGGTTACTGCAAACGAAGACTAAGACTGTGTCAATTCGCGGCAGGCGCGGCGGC
>JBAXYP010000131.1:0-5557 GCA_041670725.1 Sphaerochaetaceae bacterium | reverse complement strand
TGGTTACGAAGAAAAATACCTGACGGGTTTCGCTTCGGGAGAAGGTCCGGATGTCGGATATATGTATATGCAGATGTTTGATGATTATATCAACATGGGCGCCCTTGAGGATCTTGACAAGTATTTTACGCAAGAGGAAAAAGACAATTACATCTATTACAAGCAGGGCTTCATGAAGGGCGGTCAGTACGCACTTCCCTTTATCGTCGGGAACGCGAGGGTGCTGTTCTACAACAAGGCCATTTTGAAGCAGGCGGGGATTGAGCAACTTCCTGAGACGTGGGATGAATTCGTCCAATGTTGCCAGCAGATCAAAGCGAAGTGCCCCGGCGTCATGCCGTACGGCCAGTCTTGGGCTGATCCTACGATCGGTCTGCTTGATGACAATTTCTACCCGTTCCTCTGGCAGTCGGGTGGAAAAATCTACAATGACGATGGGACAAAACTTGCACTTCAGGACAACGACGGTGCGTTGCAGGCTTTGCAGTTCCTTCATGATCTTCGTTTCAAATACGGTATCGTGGACGATTCGGAACTTGGCATCAGCAAGATAGAAGATTATTTTCTTGAAGGTAAAGCAGCCTTCATTTGTGTCGGGACGAACAAAGTCTCCGAATTTGACAAAGCAGGTATCGATTGGGGATTCATTCCGAGTTTGAAGAACAAGACGAAGGGTATTTGGGTTGCGAGTGATGCCTTGATTATCAACAGTGCGTCCAAACACAAGGATCTTGCCGCAAGCTTGATCAAGTATATCACAAGCGCTCCGGTGATGACAAAATACCACAAGGAGATTTCTCCGTTCATTCCCATTACCAAGGACGAAGAGTATAACGACAATCCCCGTTTCAAGGAAATGTATCAGCAGGATGCGCAATATTTCCATACGCTTCCTGTGGCGAAAGGGCTTTCAAGCATTTCCGATAATCTTTGCAAGAATCTCCAGCTCATGATGATGGGGGAGATTTCTCCGGAGCAAGTCATCCAAATGACGACGGATTACAGTAAGAATACTTTGAATTGATTTTCATCTCTCCTGCCGGGATTTTGAAAGAATACCGGCAGGATTTTCTGTCAAATGATCCATTCACTTGAGGAGCGAACATGAATTATAAGAGAAAGAGCATCCTAAACTCGTACCTGTATATTTTCCCAAGCTTTTTGTTGATCTGTGTCTTCTCTCTTATCCCCATTGGTATGAATGTGTTTTACAGTTTCACCAAATACAACATCATTACGCCTCCAAAAGTTATTGGATTAAAGAACTATGTGAGGATGTTTTCCGATCCGTATGTAAGTGCGTCCATCAAGAATTCCATCGTGTTTACTTTGGTCACGGTTCCGCTCCAGACGTTTTTTGCATTATTGTTTGCGGCGATAATCGCCCGTTACTTCAGGGGAAAATTCGGGGATTTGCTGAAAGGGGCGTTGTTTGTCCCGGTCATCGCGTCAGCTGTTCTCGTCGGGACCTTGTTTTCCCTGTTCCTCGATCCTAACGGACCCGTGAATTTCGTGCTTCAGTTCTTGCATTTGCCGAAGGTCAATTGGTTGGGCGGCAAAACCTCTTCAATGGCGAGTGTCTGCATCGCAACGATTTGGAAAAACATCGGGTATTTCCTTGTCATCTATTATGCGGGGGTCATGGATATCCCCAAGGAACAGTATGAAGCCGCAGAGGTGGATGGGGTAAATGCATGGCAGCGGTTCTGTCATATTACGGTACCGGAATTGGCACCAGTCACCTATCTTGTCGTTACGCTCGGGACGATATGGTCGTTCCAGGTGTTCGATATGGTATATACGATGACCGGGGGAGGACCGGGGATGTCCACTGTTACCTTGGTGCTTACGATCTACAACTCGGCATTTAAGGGATACGACATGGGCTATGCTTCCGCTGTAGCGCTTTTGCTTTTCGTTTTGGTCCTTGTGTTCCAGTATTTCCAAAAACGATTCCTGGGGGAAAGATATGAATGAACGACAGGGGAACAAAATACGTTCGACGGTATATGCCGTTCTTCTTGTTGTTTTCGCGTTGTTGGCCGTTATTCCATTTGTATACATGGTACTTGTCTCACTTACGCAAAAACAAATTCTCGATTTTCGTTTTGACCCGAAAACTTTCACATTGATCAATTACCACAGTGTCGTGAGGAACTTCAACATACTGGTTAACCTTCGGAACAGCATCGTCGTTACGGTTTCTTCATGCCTGCTGAATTGCATCATCTGCGCTCTGGCGGCGTATCCCTTTGCGAAAAAAGAATTCCCTTTCAAGAGGCTGCTGTTCACGATATACATCGCTACTTTGATGATACCCCAGCAGGTGACAATGATTCCAAGATTCGTCATCATGAAAAATCTTGGTTTGATGAATACGTACACGGCTTTGATCCTTCCCATCATCAATGCGTTCGGAGTGTTTCTCATCCGGCAGTTTATGGTGTCGCTTCCCAACGATTTGCTGGATGCGGCAAGTATCGACGGTTGTAATGAACACAGGATCTTTTTTACGATCATTATCCCTTTGATCAAGTCTGTGTTGGTCTCTCTCGTCATTTTTACCTTCATCACAAGTTGGAATGACTTTCTTTGGCCGTTGATCATAGCGTCGAAACCTCAGATGAAGACGTTGACGTTGGCCATTTCGGCGCTCAAGGGAAATTATTCGACGAATTATGGTTTGGTGATGGCCGGTTCGACCATGACATTCTTGCCTCCGTTCATCCTTTATCTCTTTTTACAGAAACAATTCGTCGAAGGAATCGCTTTGTCGGGGATCAAAGGCTGAGACGCTGGAATCTTGTGCGGAGGTGGTGAGCGCTCACGCGGCGGTCAAAGAAGAGTTCCGCAATTTCCGAACGTTTTGCGTTGGGATGGAAATGTTTTTCCGACAGGGTGATTATGGAGGAGTTCGTATGGTTGACGACTGCGAGTTTTTTTTGGTGAGTTCTTTGGAAAAGGTGTTTCCGGACAAAAGGCCGAAGGAGCTTTCCGATACTTCGTTCGTGCTGGCGAAAGGGGATTCCCTGTCTTTTCAGTTGGTCTATCATCAAATGGAGACGAAGACGGGGAAGAGATTGCGAAACCATATGTACGACATTGCCTTGGGATGCACTCCGCTGAAGGGAATGATCCGGGAAGTGCGTCTTGTCCCTGTGGAATTCCCCGCCACGGAACAACGGGATGAGTTTTATCTTTCGGTGAAACCGGGGTTGTATCCCGATTTGCTTGCTCCGTCCAATGGTATGGTCAAGCCGCTTCCGGGGCAATACCGAAGCCTGTGGATGACCGTGCGGACTACGAGCTGTCCGAGCGGCACCACGACGATAAGCGTATCCGCAAAGGGTTACCGGCTTCTGGACGGAGGGGAAAAAGCGTATGAAGAGGATGATTGCTGGAGAACTGAACTTTCGCTCATCGTGCTGGATGCTGAACTTCCTCCTTTGGATATGTACCATACCGAATGGTTTTACGCCGATTGTTTGGCGGACTATTACCATGTCCCTGTATGGAGTGAGAGACATTGGCGGATCGTTGAGAATTTCATGAGGTTCGCCGTGGATTCCTGTGGAGTAAATCTTTTGCTCACACCGGTTTTTACACCTCCCCTGGATACGGATATCGGAAGTGAAAGGACTACCGTACAACTTGTAAATATCATAAAGGAAGGGGAATCGTATCGTTTTGACTTTGGACGGTTCCGACGATGGTGCGGAATTTGTCGCTTTGCAGGTGTGAAAGGGTTGGAGATCGCCCATCTGTTTACGCAATGGGGGGCGAAGGCCACTCCGAAAATTATGGCTGTCGAACATGGGCAGGAGCACCAAATCTTTGGCTGGGATGTCCCCGCTGACGCCCCTTCTTATCGACGCTTCCTCTCTGAGTTTCTTCCCGCATTGATCAGTGAGGCGGAAGCGCAGGGCTATGATCGGTCGCATTTGTTTTTCCATCTTTCTGATGAACCGTCTCTGAATGACGCGAAACAGTATCTTCTCGCAAAGGGTGTTGTCGGGGACTTGTTGGCCGGCTGTACGATCATGGACGCCCTGAGTGATTATGAACTGTATCGCAGAGGATATGTTGATCTCCCCATACCCTCAACGGATCATATCGAACCGTTCAAGGACAAAAAGGGCCCTCTTTGGACATATTATTGTATCGCCCAGGGGAAACTTGTTCCAAACAGATTCATCGCCATGGACAGCGCCCGTAATCGGATCATGGGGGTCTTATGGTATATGTACGGGATTTCAGGATTTCTTCATTGGGGATTCAATTTTTACAATAGCGAGAACTCCCGCACTCACATCGACCCGTTCCGAACGACCGACGGCAATTGCTCTTTTCCTGCCGGAGATCCTTTTCTCGTATATCCGGGCCCTGACGGGAGGCCGTTGTCTTCTATCCGCAACGAGGTGCAAATGGATGCATTGGCCGATCTGAGGCTGTTGCGTCTCCTTGAGAAAAGAGAAGGGAGAAATGCGGTTCTCCAACTTATACGGCAAGGGACTTCATGCGGGTTTTCGTTTACCGATTATCCCCGGGATCCCGAGTTTTTTCTTTCGCTAAGGCAAAGAATCATGCGCCATTTATCGGCAAATAACGGTCAGGAGGAGAAAGGATTATGAATGGCTATGACATTCGTACGGTAAGTTCTTTGGAGAAAGTGTTTCAGAAGAAGGATTTTCATGATTTCGTTCCCGTGGAACGCTTAAGCGGACTGCAGGGGGAGACGGTCTCCTTTCAATTCGCGTTTCGGTATTTGGAGAATTATTCTCACTTCCAACAGATTACGCAAGGGCCCAAAAGCCCCCAATTGACCGTCTCGGTGAATGATGTTTTCAAAGATATCGTTCGCATCAGGAAGGTGGGCCTCGTTCCCGTAACGTTTCCGGCAAATGCTTCTTTTGACGATGAGTACCTTTCCACGGAAGCGGGTTTGTACCCGGATCTTCTTCGTTCGTTTTCCGGGACCTTTTCCGTCATTCCCCATCAATGGCGTGCGTTGTGGATCGATGTTTCCATCCCTGAGACGATGGAAGGAGGGGATTATCCGATCACTTTCGACTTCAGGGACATTCAAGGGGAAGCGGTGCATACCGCAACCATCGTCCTGCATGTCATCGCCGCAAAGATTCCGCAATTACAACTTATCCATACGGAATGGTTTCACGCCGATTGTCTGGCGAGTTATTATCATGTACCGATCCTGGGCGAGGAGCATTGGGCAATAATGGAGAACTTCATTGCGCTTGCGGCGAAACGCGGATGCAATATGATACTCACGCCGCTTTTTACTCCTCCTCTCGATACGTTGGTCGGAGGAGAACGACCGACCGTTCAGCTTGTAAAGGTGACGAAACGACAACAGTCATGGACGTTTGATTTCTCCTTGCTCGAGAGATGGGTGTCGATGTGCAAGCGATGCGGAATGAGATACTTTGAAATGAGTCATCTGTTTACGCAGTGGGGCGCAAAGTTTTGTCCGAAGATTGTGGCGACGGTGGACGGAACGGACAAAACCGTATTCGGTTGGCATACAGAGGCGACAGGC
>JBAXYP010000130.1:0-5585 GCA_041670725.1 Sphaerochaetaceae bacterium | reverse complement strand
GAGACGGAACTTCACCGAAACGGGGATGGTGGTGTGCCGTTTGATTTCCTTGACCATGGCGGTGATCATTTTCGGATCCCTCATTATGGCCGATCCACTGCCCGTTTTTGTGACTTTCGGTACGGGGCATCCGCAGTTGATATCGAACATTACCGGATTCATGGGCATGGCGAGATCGACGGCCTTTTCGATTGGTTCGAGGGATCCCATGAAGAATTGGATGACGTATTCCCGTTCGTCTGGAGAACGACGCATCATTTCCTCCGTCTTGCCGCTGTCTCGGTACAACCCCTCGGCGCTGATCATCTCCGTATAGGTGAGATCGGCGCCATAAGAGAGGCAGATGGAACGGAACGGGATGTCTGTGTAACCCGCCATCGGGGCGAGGAACAGATTCCCTCCAATGGTTCTCCCTCCGATGGTGACGGGATGGCAAAGCGGAGAATTCATGCGGTTTCGTCCAGATGAAACGCCCGAAGGCTGTTCTGATACAGTACGGGGGCGATCTCCTCGGGATCGGTGCCCCTGAGTGCGGCAATGCACCTGAGAGTTTCGGGAAGGAAGCAGAGCTGATTGCGTTGGTTCTGGTACGGAACCGGCGCGATAAACGGCGCTTCGCTTTCGATTACCATTCGATCCAACGGCATCAGACGGGCGACTTCCCTGAGGGAATGGCTGCTGGTAAACGTCACGTTTCCGGCGAAACTGATCGTCAGATTCATGTCAAGCGCTTCCTCTGCAAAACCCCAGTCCTCGCTGAAGCAGTGGAGGATACCGCCCTTTTCCGGAAGTTTCTCATGCAGAATCGACAGGACATCCCCCCCCGCCATCCTGTTGTGGATGATCACCGGCAGACCCAGTTTGTGTGCGATGTCCAAGCTCTTGAGAAACACTTCGATCTGCTCGTTTCGTTCTCCATCCCTGTGAAAATAATCCAGTCCTGTTTCCCCGATGGCGATGACTTGTGGCCTTTTCGCGTATTCAGCGACTTTTTTCTCCCATTCCTTGCCCGGAGATGTTGCTGTGGTCGGGGATACCCCCACGGCATGAAACACATCCGCTTGGCTTTCCAGATTCGCGTAGGTTCGTTCGAAATCGGAGATCGTGTTGCAGATGCTCACCATATGCTTCACTCCCTTGACCTTTGCCTTCTGGACAGCCATCAACTGATCGAGTTGGTTTTTGTCGATAAGACCAATATGTGCATGTGTATCAAACAACTGCATGGCGTGCTCCTTGAGGTTGCTCTCTTGCGGGATTATGCATAGATGATACCATCAGGGAGGCGGAAAGTCAAACTCCGTAATTCATAATCTTGACAACAGTTACATATTCGTCAGTTTGACAAAAGCAGGGGCATGTGATAGCGTTGGCAACATGAGAAAAGATCATTACCGTTCTGATACGGAGCAACATTATACAAACCGTCCCTCCAAAGCGTACGTCTACTTGGTGCGCAATCCGTCGAGCAACGAGATTTCCGTTTGCGCGTGGGACAGCGTCTTGTATCCGGGCACGTCCGTCGTCACGCCAACGCGTTACGGTCTCGACATGGGGATCATCGTCGCAAACGCGGCCCATCTCGGAAAGTCATATGTGCCGGGGGATGCGGCGTGTCGCGGGGCGTGCGCCCGATGCGCTGAGGCACAGAAAGAGGAAGAAGGGGAACAGGATCTGGTCGCCGCGGGACAACCGGACGAGAACGGGGATCCCGTACTCGACGAGATCGAATGGAACGAAGAGCCGGATAGCGATCCTTGCAGTGAATGCGAAATGTGTTCCAACGCGACCAATCCGGAGATGGTGGATATCACCGGGGAGACGGTATGGATCGACCGGCTTGCCACACCTGCGGATCTTACCCGGTTTCAGGAACTTGCCGCGAAGGAAGACGAGGCGATGCGTATCTGCAGGGAAAAGATCGCGTTGCGAAAGTTGGATATGAAGCTTGTCACGGCGCATTTTCTGCTGGGGGAACCAAAGATCTTGTTTTTCTTTACCGCAGATGTCAGGGTCGACTTCCGTGAATTGGTGAAGGATCTTGTTTCCGTATTTCGCATCCGCATCGAACTCAGACAGATCGGTGTACGGGACGAAAGTCGCGTCCTCGGAGGACTCGCCATCTGTGGCAGGGATTTCTGTTGCCATTGCGTTACCGACAAACTCAGTCCTGTGTCCATCAAGATGGCGAAAGAGCAGAATCTTTCCCTTAATTCCATGAAAATTTCCGGTCCCTGCGGCAGGTTGCTTTGCTGTCTCGCGTATGAATATGATTTTTATGTGGAAGAAAAAGCACAGTATCCTCCGGAAGGCAGCAGACTGAAGGTCGGGGACGAACTGATGAAGATCACCGAGGTGAATATCCTTTCCAAGATGATTACGCTCAACGGAAGCGAGGGACGGATGCTTACCATCCCGACTTCTGCGTGTGCATACAAGGAGGATGAGAAGCGGTGGGAGATCACCAAGGAATATGCGGAGCAATTATTCTCGGAGTGAAAAAGGGATAGCTCTGTATTGACCCATTTCCCTGTCTGTGGTATTTTGTTAGACCGTCAGCCTTTCGGGGTTGGTTATACAGAAATCTTTAAACGAGAAGCACATATTCATCGGGTAATGTGTTCGGAGGAAGTACATGAGAAATCGGTCTGCAGAGAAGAGAGAGCGCCAGGATGCCGTTCGCAGGATGAGAAATCGTGCGACAAAGAGTGCCGTGCGCACCGCATGCAAGAAGTTCGAGGCGGCTGTCGTCGCCGGAGACAAGGAGAAAGCGACTGCCACCATGGCTACCGCATTCAAGTTGCTGGATTCGGCCACGTCCAAGGGCGTTCTTCATAGGAACACCTCCAGCCGTAAGAAATCCCGTCTGCATGCCCGTTATAATCGTCTGATGGCCCCCGTGGCCGTCGTCGCTGAACAACCGAAGGCCGATGCCTCTCCAGCTCCTGCAGCGAATTGACATCAAACAAGAAGGATTGAGGAGTAGATCATGGCAGAGTCCAAATTGACAAAAGCGGCGATTATCGAAAACCTCCATGAAACTCATGGATTCAATCGGAGTGATATCCATATGATTATTGATGAGTTCTTTGAGGAAGTGAAGAAGGGACTCAAGAATGACCAGGTGATTGAACTCCGGGGGTTTGGGACGTTTGAAGTACGCACCCGGAAGGGACGGGAGAAGGCACGCAATCCAAAGACCGGCGAAATCGTTGCGGTCGAGACCCATGGTGTCGCCATTTTCCGACCCGGCAAGGAACTGAAAGACTACGTCTGGAACCTCAGGGATACGAAATCAGCTAAATAGGAGCATTGGTTTGGTCGGTATTTCTCATCGCAGGAACCTCAGGGACGTGTCCTCTGAGGTTCTTTTGTTGTTGACAAGCGCATTTGTGTACTCGTTGGCGTTTCCGGGGTTCGTCACCGAAACAGGTATTGGGTTCATCGCATTTTTTGCCTTGATCCCCGTGTTTGTCGTGATACGCAGAACCACGTGGAAGCTCACCCCGTTGTACGGTTTTTTCTACGGTTTCATGTTCTACTTGTTTTTCAACTACTGGTTGAAGTCGTTCCATCCTCTTGCCATCCTGATCGTCCCGATCATCAAGGGTGGAGAGATGCTTCTGTTGTTCCCCTGTCTGAAGGCGGCGGATCGTTGGTTCAAGAAAATCGGGCCGTTGGTGCAGGCGGTCGTCTGGACCGCGTACACCTACCTCAGCCAGAGTTGGTTCGCCGGTTATCCGTACGGGACTATTGCCTACGCCCTTTGGCAGTATCTGCCGTTGATCCAGGTTGCTTCGATCTTCGGTATCTGGGGGATCAACTTTCTGATGATCCTGCCCCAGACGTTTTTCGCCGTACCCTTCTCTGACCGGATCTCCTTCAAGGGGTGGGTTCTCGAGCGGAAACGATCGGTCATCGTCTATACCGTGGTCGTCGTTTTTTGTCTCGTCTTCGGCTTTGCCAGCATGATTCATTGGAACAACGCCAAACCCGACCGTACATGGCGCGTAGCAACGGTGCAGCACAACGCGAATTCATGGCTCGGCGGTTACACCACCTATAAGCGAAACTTCAACAACCTCAGGAAAATGAGTCTGGAGGCTTTGGAGCAAAAACCGGAAATGATCATCTGGTCGGAAACCGCCTTCGTGCCGTCGGTGGCCTGGCATGAGAAATATCCCTCCGATCCAGAGACATCCGCCCTTGTGGAGGAGTTTACCGATTTCGGAAAGAGCCTGCCCGTGCCGTTGCTTACCGGGAATCCGGAGGGCGTACTGGACGATTTGTCCAAACCCGCGATCTTGGATGACAAGTCGTGGAATCGTAAGGATTACAACACCGTCATTATGTTCGAGGACGGGAAGATCAAGCAAACGTACCGCAAACAGCATCTCGTGCCGTTCACCGAACATTTTCCGTATCAGAAGCAGATGCCACATCTGTACGCGTTGCTGAAGGCAAACGACTACCATTGGTGGGAGACGGGAACAGAACCGGTGGTGTTCCAGACGGACGACGGGCTGAAATTCTCCACTCCGATCTGTTTTGAGGACGTGTTCGGCGGGTTGTGCGCCCAGTTTATCCGTAACGGTGCGGACATGTTGGTCAACATGTCCAACGACAATTGGTCCCAGTCCGTCGCGGCGGAAATGCAGCATATGGCGATGGCGGTCTTCCGCTCGGTGGAAAACCGCAGGACGACGGTCAGGGGTACGAACAGCGGCATGACCTGCGTGATCACCCCAAGCGGCAATGTGGTTGATCCGATGACTCCCTTCAAGGCTGCGTGGCGCATATATGACGTGCCGGTATACCGGAGCGCGACTCATCCCGAGACGCTTTACACGAAGGGAGGGGATGTCGTCGCCAAAGTGTTTGTCTATCTTTCGTACATTTTGCTCTGCGTTGGGGCGTTGGAAGCCCTGAAGGTGAGGAAAAAACATTGATATGGAATACCAGAACGTTTCGTTGATCATCATCGGTACGGAACTTACCCGCGGCATCATCGGAGACAAGCACGGGCAGGTCATTTCGACCGAGCTTTCCCATCTGGGATATTCGGTGGAACGGATCATCATCGTTCCCGACGACGGTTCCATCAGGAAGGTGCTGGACGACTGCGTACGGGACAGCGACGTGATTCTGGTCACCGGAGGACTTGGGCCGACCAGCGATGACTTGACTCGCAAAGTGATCGCAGATGCGGCCGGGGTGAAGTTGGTGCGCAACCGGGATGTGTATGACTGGCTGTATGGAAGGCTCGGAGAACGGATACATGGGGCGAACGAGATCCAGACGATGTTTCCGGAGGGATTTGATCCAATTTCCAATCCCAACGGAACGGCCGCAGGGTTCAAGGGCTCCATCGTCGACGGGGATCGGCAGGTGATCTGCGTTTGCATGCCCGGACCTCCCCGCGAAATGGATCCGATGTTTTTTGGCAGCGTATTGCCATATCTCGCTTCCTTGAGAGGGCATGCGGATCTGGGGCGCGATGAGTATTCCTCGTTTCTCGTCGCCGAATCGAAACTCGAGGAATTGTGCCAGAAGGCCGCCGTTCCAGGTGTCACTTGGGGCGATCG
>JBAXYP010000129.1:0-5597 GCA_041670725.1 Sphaerochaetaceae bacterium | reverse complement strand
GTCAAGGAAAGAGGCAGTACGGTCAACACCGAAATTATGGCCGGTGTCACCACGTTCCTGACAATGGCGTACATTCTGGCCGTGAACCCGGGCATTCTTTCCCAAACGGGAATGGATTTCTCCAAGGTATTTGCGGCGACGGCCATCGCATCCGCAATTGCGACATTGGTCATGTCGTTCTTTGCCAATCTTCCGTTCGCTCTGGCACCGGGTATGGGACTGAACGCCTTCCTTGCCTATACGGTATGCCTCGGCATGGGAAAATCCTGGCAGTTCGCCCTCACTGCGGTATTCGTTGAAGGCTTGATTTTCATCGCCTTGACCGCCTGCAACATCAGGGAAGCGATCGTCAACTGCATTCCCGCAAACATGAAGAAAGCGATCGGTGCAGGCATCGGTCTTTTCATCGCGTTCATCGGCATGCAGAACGCCGGCATCATCACCGGAGGGGCGACGCTCGTCGAACTCTCTCCGACATGGTACAAAGGGGCTCCGCTTCTTGCCATGATCGGCGTGGTCATCATCGGCGTTCTCATGGCTCGCAAAGTCAAGGGAGCCATCCTTCTGGGCATGATCATCTGCACTATCATCGGCATACCGATGGGCTTGACCAAGTACTCCGGCGGCAGTTACATTCCGCCAGCTCCATACTTCTGGCCGTTCGACTTTCATGCGGTTGCGCAGGATCCCGGTGAATTCCTTTTCGTCATGTTCACGTTCCTGTTCGTTGATATGTTCGACACCGTCGGCACGTTGATCGGATGCGCGACAAAAACCAACATGATCAAAGAAGACGGTTCCATCGTCAACTGCAAGCAGGCGCTATTCGCAGATGCCATCGGCACCACCGTCGGAGCACTTTTGGGCACTTCCACCGTCACAACGTTCGTCGAATCCTCCTCGGGTATCGCCGAAGGCGGACGCACCGGTCTCACCAGCTTCGTCGTCGCCGTCCTTTTCCTGCTTTCGCTGTTCCTCGAACCGCTGTTCGGTTCCATCCCCAGTGCGGCGACCGCACCGGCGTTGATCATCGTCGGCGTTTTGATGATGTCTCCCGTCAAGGATATGGAATGGGACGATCCTACAGAAGCCATTCCGGGATTCCTTACCATGCTGTTCATGATCGTCGCATACTCGATCGCGGACGGCATCATGATGGGTATCCTCTCCTACGTCCTGATCAAGTTGATCAGCGGCAAGCACAAGGCAATCACCGCAATGACATGGGTTCTGTTTGGACTGTTCATTTTCAAGATCATCGCGAAAGCGCTTGTGTGAGTTTTCTCGCTCGATTCGGGGGCCGGCCATCGCCGGCCCTTTCTTTTTCCGGCGAACATTGCCGGAGATCCCGTTTTGGGATATATTTGTTCATGTACGGAGGTACAAAGCCATGGATGAAATCAATATTACGCAGAACCCCCAGAGAAAAGACAACAGTTCCATGGTTGCCTTGGTGATGGGGATCCTTTCCATCGTCTGCGGTCTCACGGGCATGATGGCGGTCGGTTTGGTGTTGGGAATCATCGGCATCGTCCAAGGGAACAAGAATCGCCTCACCGATTCGGGAGCGCGTGCGGGATTCGTCTGTTCGATTATCGGAACTGCCCTTTCCGGAGTTTTCGTACTGGTGGTCATTGCGTTTTTCGCGGCATTCGGTCCGTTCTTCCCTCACATGTGGATGCCTATGCTCTTCTGGTAACGATCATGCGCCCGGGGCGGGATCGGGTCGGTCATATGCCTCGTTGAGCAACACCCAGTGCTGGTGTTCGCGCCAATGACCGCGGATGCACAGGTACGACGGACTGAATCCTTCGTAGCGGAATCCGCACGCCTTGGCCAACGCGATGCTTCGTGCGTTTTCGGGGACGATGTTCGCTTCGACGCGATGGAGGGAAAGCGTCGTGAACGCACGGACCAACACTTCCCCGACGGCTTCGCGGGCATATCCTTTTCCTTCCAGACTCCCCTCGCACGACCAACCGATATAACAGGATTGGAACGGCCCGCGGATGATGCCGCTGAGAAATACGGTAACGGCGATGGGAGATTCACCTTTCAGACGGAAAACGACGGGATAGCCGGCGCCGTGGCACAACTCTTCGATCTTTCCTTCGACGCGTTGTCGGAACGCATCAAAAGAATAGTCCCGTTCCCCTTCCCCCATTGCAAATCGTTCCTTGTTCCTGAGTTCAAAATCCAAATATGCCTTCGTATCATCGAGCGAAAGAAGATTCGCCTGAAGGCGTTTTGTCGTCCACATGCCGGTATGATATCCTTCGATTGCGGCGAGGGCAAGTCACCTTGACCCTTGACGTACCTGAAAACTGTGGTATTCTGAATACTACACCAGAAAACAAAGGCAAACGAGACGTATGCCTTTGCGTTTCACGAACGATTCTCGGTACGTAATCTCCAATGGAACGAGGAATTGACTGGGGGAGGGCAGACGAAATTGTCTGCCCTCGTTTTTGTTTTTCGGCAATTCAGAAAGACGAAAGTGGCAAAAACCGTCCCAACGCCTGCGCGTACAGCTCTCGTTTCCCGGCGATCGGCATGGTATTCGCACTGCTTGGAGACGGAAGGGCGTGGAACCATATGCCGCTCGGATAGAACCCGACGAGCCTTCGATACAACGATTCCGCGGTCTTTCCCGTGAACAGGACGGCTTCAAGGTTTTTGTGGACGCTGATGAAAGGAACGAGGTCGTTCGATTCGACTTTCTTGTATCCGCTGTCGAGGGACCCCACTCTTTCGAAGCGAGACAGAACGTCCCACAGAGCGACATGGTGCCGAAGCAACATCCGCCGTTTCTCCTCGTAGGTTTTGGGTTCCTCGTGAAAAAGCATCCCCATGATCGGCCAAAAGCCGTTCATTTTGTGTCCGTAATACTCCCCTTTTCTGAGCGATTCCAACGAAGGGCCCGTTCCGAGAATCAAGACGACGGCATTCCGGTCCTCAATCGGGGGAAAACCGTCGGTCATCGTGCCATGTACCTCTGTAGCGCATCGGCGACAGCCATTCCATCCAACGCACTGCTGACGATCCCTCCTGCGTATCCCGCACCTTCCCCGCAGGGGAACAGCCCCTCGTGGGAGACATGCATCAGACTCTGGGGATCGCGGGGGATGCGCACGGGAGAACTGGTCCTGCTTTCCGGAGCGATCAGAATGGCTTCGCTTGTCAAAAATCCTTTCGCCTTGGCCCCGAACTGCGCGAGAGCCATCTGCAAACGTTTCGAAATGAATGCAGGGAATATCGTGGAAAGGTCCGCGCTGATGAGCCCAGGATAGTAACTTGTCTGCGGGAGACTCTTCGAAAGAGTGCCGGCAAGGAAATCCGTCATCCGCTGCGCGGGTGCGACGAGTTTTCCACCTCCGGCCTTCCAGCATCGTGATTCCAGCGCTTCAAGGAAATGCATCATCCCCAGCGGCCCGCCGAAACGGTCCTGCGGCAAATCCTCGGGATGGAGCTCCACCACCATACCGCTGTTCGCCCATCTGCTTCCCCTGACGGAGGAACTCATCCCGTTTACCACAAGATGACCGTCTTCCGTTCCCGAAGGGACGATGACGCCGCCAGGACACATGCAAAACGAATAAACGCCTCTTTTGACCTGTTGGCTGACGAAGTTGTAATCTGCGGGCGGAAGATACGGTCCCCGCTTCCCCTTCGTATGGTACTGGATGCGATCGATCAACTCCTGGGGATGTTCCAGCCTCACTCCGACGGCAAGCGCTTTCGCTTCCAACTCGAATCCACTGTCCTGCAGATATTGATACAACTCACGGGCGGAATGCCCCGTGGCAAGCACGACGGGACCATCGTAGGTGTCGCCCCGTTCCGTTTTCACTCCGACGACCGTTCCCGCATTCATCAGAAACGAAGTCGCTTTCGTACCGAAATGAACTTCCCCGCCATGATCAATGATGGTGGCGCGTATGTTCTTCACCACATCGGGCAGTTTGTCGGAACCGATATGAGGTTTCGCCTCCCAAAGGATGGATTCATCCGCACCCATCTGGCAGAACTGGGAAAGCACCTTCCCCACGTCCCCCCGTTTGTCACTCCGGGTGAATAGTTTCCCGTCGGAGAACGCACCGGCCCCGCCTTCGCCGAAGCCGAAGTTCGATTCGGGATTCGTCCTGCCGTTCCGTGCCATCCGAGCAAGATCCAACTTCCGCTGGTCGACATCCGTCCCACGCTCAAGGACGATCGGCCTGATGCCGATCTCAAGCATTCGCAAAGCCGCGAACAATCCCGCCGGTCCGCTGCCGACAATAATGGCCGCCTTTTTGTTTTTCACATCCTGATAGTGCACAGGAAGGGAGCGATCCGGCATCTCTTCCCCAGTATATATCTGGATTTCTTTGTCGATGACGATGTCTTTTCTGCGAGCATCGATGGAAGAACGCAGGGTTCGCATCCCCGTGATCATCGATTCCTCGACGCCAGCCGCCTTGGCGACGGATTTTCTGAGTTTTTCGGCATCCGCCGCGATCTCCGGAGAAAGCCGGAGCCGTATTGTGGTATTCATGCCGGCATTGTACGTCGCGCCGGTTCCGTTGGTCAATGAAACGACTACTACACATACTCTCCATGAAGTTTCATCAAACTCACAACATCAACACAGGGTATTCTTTGATTTGCATGTGATATATTGAGTGCCATCAGGAGCTACTATGACAAAAAAGCATGTGGTCGTGGTTTTGTTTCTCGCATTGTCCATCCCTTCACTCTTCGCCTCGCAACTCACCCTCGCAGAGGCGATCTCCTCGGCAAAGAACAACAACGGGACGATCAAGGTGGCGACGCTTGAACTGCAACAAAGCCTCAGAAACACCGAAACCAACGCATATTTGCCGTCATTGGAATTACAGGCCGGTCTGTCGGCGACGGGAAGCATCATCGATCAGAGTTTCTCTTCGACGTATGCGGTCGGCGGCGTCAGCTGGTCGCTGGACAGCGCGTCCATAGCGACGACGAAACAACAGAAGGAATTGAACAAGGCGACGGCAAACAATACCTACCAGTCGACCCTCAACACGATCTCGAGCAACGTGACCACGGCGTATTGGAATGTGGTAGCCGCCACCATCTCTCTTGAAAGCGAGAAGAACACGCTTCTTTCCGCCCAACGGGATCTTGAGATGGTGAAGGCGAAATACGACGCAGGCAAGGCGACGACGCTCGCCGTCAGCCAAGCCGAAGTGACGGAAAGCGACGACGAATACTCCGTTGCGGTGGCAAAACAGACGCTGCAGAGCGCCGTCGCCACCCTCTCTGATCTGATCGGACGGACGGACGACTGGACGTACGAGGAACTGCCCGATCCCATCACCGTCGCCCCGCTTGAAACCTTGCTGAAAAAAGCGGCGGACACCACGACAATCAGGAAGTACAAATTGCTCATCGACTCGGCATCGTTGTCCAAACAAACAGCTTCGAATACCTATGTGAGTCCAAGCGTCAACGTCAGCGCAAGCACGAAAATCGACGGAACGGCGTACGCGAACAAGACGACCAGCCCGACCATCGCCGACTCGACGACGGTTTCCGTCACGCTCTCTCTTCCGCTGGATCATTTCATTAAGTCATCC
>JBAXYP010000128.1:0-5602 GCA_041670725.1 Sphaerochaetaceae bacterium | reverse complement strand
AGAAAGAGGCGTCACTTCCACCAATTCATCATCTTTGATGAACTGAATCGCCTGTTCAAGCGTCGGTCTCTGGATGGGGGTTAACGTGACCGCTTCATCGTGTCCGGATGCCCGTAAGTTCGTCAGATGCTTCGTTCTCGTGGGGTTGAGGGTCAGATCAAGATCCCTGTTGCGTTCTCCGACGATTTCGCCTTCATACACGGGATCCCCCGGCATGATGAACCATCGCCCGCGATCTTCCAACTCCCACATCCCATACGGAACGGCGGTACCGTCCCTGTCACAAACGAGACTTCCGTTGACTCGTTCCGGGAAATCACCCCTAAACGGATCATATCCCTTGAAATAGCTGTACATGATTCCCAAACCATGCGTATCGGTGAGAAATTCGTCATGATAACCGATAAGGCCTCGGGTCGGAATATCAAACTTGATCTTCACTCTGCCTTTTCCGTTGTAGGTGATGTCACTCATCAACGCTTTTCGTTTGGACAATTTATCCATGACGATTCCCGAAAATTCCTCGGGACAATCGATGGTGAGCGCCTCGATCGGTTCGGTTTTCACGCCTTTCTCATTCTGATGGAAGAGCACTTTCGGGCGCCCCACACACAACTCGAATCCTTGCCTACGCATCTGTTCCACGATGATGGCCAACTGGAATTCTCCGCGCCCCTTTACGGTGTAACTTTCATCCTGATTGTGTTCAACTCTGATCGATACGTTTCGAAGCGCCTCACGCCTCAAATATTCACCAATCCTCGCCACGGTAACGTTCTTCCCTTCCTTGCCCGCCAGCGGACTGATGTTTTTGGAAAACAGCATGGATACCGTCGGTTCGTCGACTTTGATCCTTGGAAGCGCCTTCGGATAACTCGCGTTGCAGATTGTGTCCCCTATGCTTACGTTGTCGATCCCTGAAAGGACGATGATGTCCCCCGGTTCCACATCCGAGGTCTCATGGAACGTCGGCCCGTCATACGCCTGCAATCTTGTCACACGAAGAGGTTCGCGCGCTCCGCTTTCCACCATGCAGACCAATGGAGCGTTTGTGTTTGCGCTTCCGTTGATCACCTTTCCGATGGCGAGTCTGCCAAGAAAATCGTTGTAGGAGAGATCGGAAACCAGCATTTGGAACGGCTCCTGATCATCATAGCTCGGAGCCGGAATATAAGAAATGATTGCGTCGTACAACAACTTGAGATTGTCCTCCAATTTGTCCGGCGCGAGTCCGCATCGTCCTGCTTTCCCGATCGCGTAGAATACCGGTGCGTCAAGAAGTTTTTCGTCGTTGGAAAGCTCCAGCAACAGATCATACACCGCGTCGAGCGTTTGCTTGGGTTGCGCGTCGGGGCGATCCACCTTGTTGATGACGATGATCGGCGGAAGGTGCTTCTCGAGTGCCTTCTCCAAGACGAATCTCGTCTGAGGAAGAGGGCCTTCGGCCGCATCGACGAGGAGAACCACTCCGTCGACCATGGAAAGGCCACGTTCCACCTCTCCTCCGAAATCGGCGTGTCCCGGGGTATCGATGATGTTGATTTTCACGCCATCGTAATGAATGGCGCAGTTTTTTGCGTTGATGGTAATGCCACGTTCCCGTTCAATATCGCCGCTGTCCATGATGCGTTCCTGCCCTGACTTGGAAATGATTCCACTCTGACGGAACAGCGCGTCGACCAACGTGGTCTTTCCATGGTCTACGTGCGCGATGATGGCGATATTTCGAATCTTTTCATTTTGTTTTATCATAGGTAATTCCAACCGCGCCATGGTACCACATATGAACGAATTGGGGAATGGGTACGGGAAAAGAAATTATAAATGGACGCTCTACACTTCCGCGTGGATTCTTCGCCAAGGTACGCTTGATGTCGGCCAGAGGGTCATTGCATCACCGTCCGCACCCCGTCTTCCATAGGGATTGCACGACGCGTCCTGGCTACCCGAAATCATATATTGCACGGGATCGTCCGCCATTCTCCCATTCGCGTCATGCGCGGCGTCACCCGATTATCCGTTCCGCGACCATTATGTTTCCTCTTGGTGACCAGCGTCGCCTCTGGACCTCTCTTACACCCTTTTTCGGGCAGTACGCCCTTTTGCCCCATTGATGGTATCGCCGAACGATAACGACGTACAGGAAAAGCATACGTGCCTTCCCCAAAACCTCTACATCCCCATCATCATAAAATTCGGCTCTGAATCATGTCATTTTGACGAACGAATCGTCGGCAAAAACGGGGCTCACTTCGTCGGCTACATTCCGTACAATTTTCACCGGTTGCGAAAACGATGCGGCCATCTCGACGCGTTTGTTCCTCGTCCCGAAATAGACGCATACGAGAATAAGCACCATCGCCACGGCGATGAGAAGATATCTTGTCGGTTTTTGGTCAAACCACTGCTTTATGTTCTGTTTGTTCGATTTGTCGGCCATGTCCATTTCCTGTTTCTGGTTCTACCTAGGCAAACAACAGAATTTCAAGAACGTTACGCCGCGATCGTCCAATCGGCACAACTTTTCCCCGACTTTTTGAAAAACTGAAGGAAAACATAGAACTGATTTCCGTTAATACGGCTTCGAATCGTCCCTCGCTCTTCTTGCAATATTATATCATATTTTATGAAAATCAATACTTAAACAATATCGTTATATATTGATCTTATATAACTGAGACAATAGAGGGAAGAAAAAAGAGTACGGGGTGGAACTCAAAGAATATAAGGGATCCAATAGTTATGGGACTGGTACACAACAAACGTCTCCACTTCGGATACTTCCGCGATATTATCCAGCTCCTTCTTGAAGAAATCGAGCAAGGAAAGGCCTTCTTCCTCGCACAGAAGCACCTGGACGATCAGATCATACCTGCCGGTAACGACAACGACATTGATGACCCCGCGAAGTTTCAGAAATTCCTTTGCCTTGCGCTCCAAATCCAACGTCGAAAGCTTCACCCCCATGAATACCACTTGAGAACCGGGAATCGCCTCGGGATTGACCAGACTCGTGATCTGCATCGTTTTGTCAGCCACCAATTTCGAGACGCGGGTTCTCACCGTATTTTCCGTAATGCCAAGCTCCTCGCTGATGGCGGAAAACGCTTTCCGTCCATCTGAAGAAAGTTGCTGGATGATTGCCCTGTTGGTGTCGTCCATCTTTGTTTTCATGAAAGTTACGCCGACGCCTTTCCGTGACTGGATAAAGCGGGCTTTCCTCCTTGAAATGATCCGCAGTCCATACGGACCGCTGGTTGTCGGGATTCCGGCGGGCGCACCTACAGGAATCCCGACAGGCTGGTCAGCCGTTTCGTCTTTCAAATTCTTTCATGAACTCACAAAGCGCCACGACATCTTCCTTCGGGCAAGCGTTATACAAACTTGCTCTCAGACCTCCGACGCTCCGATGTCCCTTTAGGCCGAGCATACCGGCAGCCTTGGATTCCTCGACGAATTTCGCCTCGAGCTCCTCGGAAGGAAGCCGGAACACGACGTTCATTCTGCTTCGGACCATTTTGTTTACAGGACATCTCCAGAACGGACTGGAATCGATGATGTCGTACACCATCGAGCTCTTCTCGACAGCGCGTCTCTCCATTTCCTCGACGCCGCCGTTTTTCTTGATCCAATCCATTACCAGACTCACAGCCCAAATGGAGAATACCGGAGGCGTATTGTACAGACCTTTTTCCTTGGCATGGAGTTTGTAATCCATATACGCCGTCATGTTGGGGTTTTGGCGCTCCAGCAACGACTTCTTCATGATGATCAATGTCGCGCCCGCCGGTCCGAGGTTCTTTTGTACGCCGCCGTAAATCATCGAGAACCGCTCAACGGGAACGGGGCGGGAGAAAAAGTCGCTGGACATGTCGGCAATCATTGGGACATTCTCTTGGTAATCTGGGAATGACTGCCATTCGATGCCTCCGATCGTCTCGTTGGAGCAGAGGTACAAATAACTGGAATCGGACGAAGACGGTCGCACCGTCTTCGGATCGGGCAACGTAGTGAATTTGCCTTCCGTACCATCAAAGTACAAGTTCACCTTGCCCAGTTTCTGAGCGTCGGAGACCGCTTTGTTGGACCATGTACCGCTTTTCAGGTAATCGGCGGAAGTACCCGGCCTGAGAAAATTCCACGGAATCATCGTAAACTGGAGTGTCGCACCTCCTCCGAGGAAGTACACGTCGTAATCCTCGGGAATATGGAACACTTCGCGAATCGTCTCAAGACAATGATCATACATTTCTTCAAACATTCCACCACGATGACTCGCCTCGAGCATGGAAAGTCCCTTGCCCTGATAATCGGCGATGTCATTCTTCAATTCTTCCAATACCTCCACCGGCAACACGGACGGGCCGGCAAAAAAAATCTTCTTGCGCGCCATTAGATTTTCCCTTCCTTTTTGAATTGTTCAAGTAACTCACAGGTTTCGTTTCCGATTCTGAGCAAGTTTTCCTCGCTGTTCGCCCCCACATGCGGAGTCATCGTCACGTGCTCTTCCTTCAGCAGGGGATCATCAGTCGCAGGAGGGTCGCTGGACCATACATCGGTGCAATACCAAGCCACTTGGCCGCTGCGGAGCATTTCGACCATCTCCTTCTCATCAACCACCAGCGCCCTGCAGGTATTGATGACCACAGGATGTTTCTTGCAATGACCAAGAAGCGTCTTGCATACCATACCCTTGGTTTCGGGAGTCAGAGGCATATGCAGGGAAATATAATCCGCCTCCGACACGGCAGCCTCTGCGGTGGGAAGCATGAGCGCATGGGAACTTTCCGTTACGTATTTATCATAAGCGACGACCTTCATGCCGAACGCTTTTGCTCGGTCAGCAACTTCGCTGGCGATGTGCCCGATGCCGAACAGACAAAGCGTCTTGCCGTACAACTCCGTCCGCTTTTCCTTTTTCAGCCATTGCCCTTCTTTCATTCCATTGTGATATCGCAACAGATGATTCGGTGTGGAAAGCATCAATGCAAAGGCAAGTTCCGCAACCGCGATCGATGATGATTTCGGTGTGTTATGTACGATGATTCCTTTGCTTTCGGCGTACGCTTTGTCGATGTTGTCGATACCCACTCCGCCACGAATGATTACCTTGAGCTTCGGAGCCTTGTCGATGAACTCACGGGTACACTTCGTCTTGCTCCGGACCAGAACCACCTCGGCTTCGCCAAGACGAGCCATATCGTCGGTCACCTCCCCGAAACGTTCCAGTTTCCTGGGCATCGAGGCGTCAAACGCATCACACATCAGAATCAGCATGGTTACCTTCCTTATGGATTGATCAAGGACTTTTCCGTCCCTTCAGAAAAAAGTATAGGCCATAGCTGATGGATTTGTCAATTTTTATTTATAAAACTTACGAAATCAGAAATTTTTAAAGATTATGTAGAGATTTTATGGTGTCCATAACGAAAGCGCCAGTCGTTCCAGACTGGCGCCTTTCTCCTCAAAAACTCTTCGAAGAATGCATTTTATGTACTTTTTTCAGTTGCTTGCGCGCATTAGCTTTATTCTTCCTGTTGAGGATGGTGGAAGGCTTTTCGTAGTATTCCCGCTTTTTCCACTCGCGGATGATGCCTTCCTT